>JBEHYB010000147.1:0-2509 GCA_048498395.1 Pseudomonadota bacterium | reverse complement strand
TGAGCGCAAGCGAAGGATGACAACTGCTATATCTATTCCATAAGAAATTACTGGAATTGACTGATGACCGTTATTACCCGCTTCCCGCCTTCCCCAACCGGTTTTATGCATATCGGCACGGCCCGCACGGCCTTATTCAACTGGCTTTATGCCAAGCACACAAAAGGCAAGATGCTGTTCCGTATCGAAGACACGGATCGCGAACGCCATTCGGAAGCGGCAGTCGAAGCCTTGATCCGTGGCATGCAATGGCTGGGCCTCGACTGGGATGGCGAGATTGTTTCACAATTTTCCAAGCGCGAACGTCACAAAGAAGTCGCCGAGGAACTGGTGAAGGCAGGCAAGGCTTACTATTGCTATTGCACGCCCGAAGAGCTTGAAGAAATGCGCAATGCCGCCATGGCAAAGGGCAGCAACCAGTTCTACGACCGAAGATGGCGCGATAGCAAGAAAACGCCGCCAGCAGATATCAAGCCGGTCATCCGCATCAAGGCTCCATTGCCAAGCGATAATGAGACCAGCAACACGATGGTCGTTGTTGATGAAGTGCAAGGAAATGTCAGCATCGGTATAGATCATCTTGATGACTTTATTATCCTGCGCAGCGATGGTGTGCCGACCTATATGCTGGCGGTTGTCGTTGACGACCATGATATGGGTGTCACGCATGTCATTCGCGGGGACGATCACCTGAACAATACGTTCCGTCAGAATATCATCTATTACGCGATGGGATGGAAAGTGCCGGTTTATGCGCATATTCCGCTGATCCTCGATGAGAGCGGCGCGAAAATGTCGAAGCGCAAAGGTGCCGCGAGCGTTGAGGAATACCGCGATATGGGTTACCTGCCCGAGGCTTTGTGCAATTATATCCTGAAGCTCGGCTGGGGGCATGGCGATGATGAAATTATCTCACGCGAGCAGGCGATCGAGTGGTTCGACCTGCCGGGCATCGTCAAATCCCCTGCCCGCTGGGATTACAAGAAACTTGATTTTATCAATGCGCATTACCTGAAGCTTGCGGATAATGAGCGACTTCTGGAGCTTGTTACTCCATTCCTGAAAAAAGAAACCACGGCAGAAGATAAAATTCGCATTTTAAAAATGATGGACGAATTGAAATCGCGTCATAAGACAATCGTCCAGATCGCCGAGGAAGCCGAATTCCTGATCGGCAGCGTGCCGCTCACTTATGACGACAAGGCTCGCGCGCAGTTCACCGAAGAAGGCAAAACGGCATTGACCGCCATTATTAGCGGTTTGAATAATATGTCAAATTTTACAGCAGAAAATATCGAAGCCTTTACAAAAGAAATCTCGCAGTCCCAGTTCGGCGGAAAACTCGGCAAGGTCATGATGCCTTTCCGCGCAGCGCTTACGGGCCGTGGAGTTTCTCCCTCTATTCCCCACGTCGCGGCGGCATTAGGGAAAGAGGAAACATTGAAAAGATTGCAGGCTGGTCTTCTGATCGAAAGCGTCTAAGTGTATGATGCTTTAGCAGAATTTTAACGCTTATCCCTTAACTTGGGGTTCCTCGCATAGTTCTTCAAAAGGATCATCACAAATGACTGCTTCTCCTACAGATACTCCCTCTGGCAAAACCTTCACGCTCACGAACGACCAGACAAACGAAAGCTGGAAACTGCCGGTTCTTGACGGAACGCTCGGCCCCAGTGTCATCGATATTCGCCCGCTCTACGAAGAAACAGATCATTTCACACTCGATCCGGCCTTCACATCGACCGCGAGCTGTAAATCGCGCATCACGTTCATCGATGGCGATAAAGGAATTCTCCTGCACCGCGGCTATGACATCAAGGAACTGGCCGAAGATTCAAATTTCCTCGACGTAGCGCACGCGCTTCTCTACGGCGATCTGCCGAATAAGGCTCAATACGAAGAATTTAAAAAGAATATCACGTACCATACGATGGTTCACGAACAGTTGCAGTTCTTCTATCGCGGTTTTCGTCGCGATGCGCACCCGATGGCCATCATGTGTGGCGTTGTTGGCGCGCTGGCAGCGTTCTATCACGACTCTCTTGATATCTCTGATCCAAATCAACGCGAAATCTCAGCTCACCGCCTGATCGCCAAGCTGCCGACACTGGCGGCGATGACGTTCAAATACTCGGTCGGCCAGCCTTTCGTCTACCCTAGAAACGATCTCGGCTTTGCAGAGAACTTCCTGCATATGTGCTTCGCCGTTCCGGCGGAACCGTACAAGGTCAACCCGATCCTCGCGGATGCCATGGATAAAATCCTTATCCTGCACGCGGACCATGAACAAAACGCTTCGACTTCGACGGTCCGCCTCGCCGGTTCGTCGCAAGCCAACCCGTTTGCCTGTATCGCCGCCGGTATTGCCTCTCTCTGGGGTCCGGCGCATGGCGGTGCCAACCAGGCCGTTATCGAGATGCTCGCAGAAATCGGTACGGTCGATAAAATTCCTGAATTTATCGAAGGCGTCAAAACCAAGAAATATAAACTGATGGGCTTCGGTCACCGC
>JBEHYB010000146.1:0-2572 GCA_048498395.1 Pseudomonadota bacterium | reverse complement strand
AAAGCCTGTCTTCTGCTATCTCGGCATGGCGTATGCGATGGTCTCGATCGGCGTTGTCGGCTTCGTCGTCTGGGCTCACCACATGTACACGACCGGTATCTCCGTCGACACGCGCGCCTACTTCACCGCCGCAACCCTGATCATCGCGGTACCGACAGGTATCAAGATTTTCTCATGGATCGCGACGATGTGGGGCGGCTCTATCGAGTTCAAAACACCGATGCTCTGGGCGATCGGTTTCATCTTCCTCTTCACAGTGGGCGGTGTAACGGGTGTTGTCCTCGCGAACGCCGGTATGGATATCGCTTTCCACGATACTTACTACGTGGTTGCGCACTTCCATTACGTGCTAAGCTTGGGCGCGGTCTTCGCCCTGTTTGCGGGCTTCTACTACTGGATCGGCAAAATGTCCGGTCGCCAGTATCCTGAATGGGCCGGCAAGCTGCACTTCTTCCTGACTTTCATCGGCGTTAACATGACGTTCTTCCCGATGCACTTCCTCGGACTTGCAGGTATGCCACGCCGTATTCCTGACTATACGCCTGCCTACCACTACTGGAATGAAATCGCTTCCTACGGCGCTTACATTTCCTACGGCTCGACTCTCTTCTTCGTGCTGATCGTGTTCTACACATTGTTCTTCGGCAAGAAAGTCAGCGGCAATTACTGGAACGTGCGTCCGAATGTCATGACACTCGAATGGACGGTGTCTTCGCCTCCTCCATTCCACCAGTTCGATATCCAGCCACTGGTTAAATAATTCAAAGGCCCCGAAAGGGGCCTTTCTTTATGGCCATCCCCTTCCTGTCATCCCGAGCGAAGCCGAGGGATCTCATCTTAAGGTGAGATGTCTCCACTTCGGTCGACATGACGGAGTATCACCAACCGCGCTGTAATCGCTGTGCTCTCTGTGGTAAAAACCCCTCCACTCCCGAAATACTTGTCTGCCCTCAAAAAACCTGCTTTTCTAATCGCATGACCCAGCCGCTCAAAGACCAGCTTTTCTCTGAAATCCTGCGTGCCCGCACCCGTGTTTACCGGGTCGGCGAGAAAACGCCGCTCGAGCGAATTAAAATCCTGTCCCTCGATGCGGAAATCTTCGTCAAACGTGAAGACCTCTCGCCAATCAACGCTTTCAAATGGCGCGGCGCTTATAACTGCGTCGCTTACTTAAACGAAACCTCCGCCTCGAAAACCGTCGTCGCGGCTTCCGCCGGCAATCACGCACAGGGCGTGGCTCTCGCCGCGCGTCTTCTCGGGCTGCAGGCGAAGATCTTTATGCCGTTGCCGACTCCGCTCATGAAACAAAACGCGGTGAAATTGCACGGCGGCGAGAATGTCGAGATTATCCTCACCGGCGACACCTACGATCAGGCGGCGGATGCCGCGAAGAAATACGTTTCCGACAACGGTTTCGCCTATGTCCACCCTTTCGACGACATCTATACGATCGCCGGACAGGCGACGATCGCCGATGAACTCGTCCTCTCCGGCGAAGGCCCGTTCGATTACGCTTTCGTCCAGGTCGGCGGCGGCGGCATGGCGGCGGCTGTGGCGGCATGGCTCAAGCTTCACCATCCGAATACGAAAGTCATCGGTGTCGAAGGCATCGATCAGGCGAGCATGAAAGCAGCGCTCGCTAATAAGGGTCCGATCACCCTGAACAATGTCGACACGTTCTGCGACGGCACCGCCGTCAAGCGCAGCGGCGACCTCACCTATAAAATCTGCGCCGAGACCATCGATGATATCGTCACCGTCAGCAACGAAGAAGTCTGCGCCGCGATTCAGGCCTACTGGGACACCAAGCGCGTGATCCCCGAGCCATCGGGCGCGATGGGCCTTGCGGGGCTTATTCAATACGCGCAGGCACATCCGGAAACGCGCGGCAAAAAGCTCGTGACTATATTGTCGGGAGCCAATATGGATTTCGGCAAGCTGGCGACGATCTCGTCCCAATCGGCTGTGGGCGCGCATCGCCGCCGTTACCTACGTTTCCATCTCGATGAGAAAAACGGCTCGCTGCTCGATATTCTCGAGAAGAAATTCCCCGACGTGAACGTCTCTGAATTCCAGTACGGCAAAATCTCCGAGAAGAACGGTTATCCGGTCATCGCCTTCGAAGCCACGCCAGAAAAAATGGCGCATCTCGATCATGACCTCAAGGCAAGCGGCATCGAATATACCGACGTGACGGGAGATCCGGACGTGCGCTATCGCATCATCAATTACAACCCGGCGCTGTTTAAACTTCCCGTGTTGCTGCATGTGCATTTCCCCGAACGTCAGGGAGCCTTGCGCGACTTCATGCGCCGCATTTCCCCGGTCTCGAGCGTCGTCTATTTCAACTACGCCTATTCGGGAGAATCGATCGGCCGCGCGCTGATGGGCTTCGAATTCGCGACTGAAAGCGACCGCACGAAATTCTTCGACCTCATCAAGGACACGCCGGTCGACTGCAAACCTGTCGAGACCGAGACCCAGCAACGCATCCTCGCACATTGATTCTTGGCTTGACATAAGAGGAATTTAATCCTATAGTACCGTATTTATCTTCCTAAAAGCCCTCTCC
>JBEHYB010000145.1:0-2687 GCA_048498395.1 Pseudomonadota bacterium | reverse complement strand
CCCGCCAAGCAGCGCGAAGCGCAGCGTGAAATCCATATCTTCCGAACGGCGGAAATTTTCGTCGTACAAGCCGACCTTTTCAAATACGTTGCGCGGCATCATCAGCGAGCAGGTGGCGAGCGAACCAAAACCCTGCGCGACCGGCTTGCCGGTCAGGATGCGCTCGAACATCGTGCGGCCATGCGGCGCTTCGCCTGTTTCGTCGCAGCCTGCCGTGTCTTCTGTTCTTCGCAGTCCGTCGGGGTAGAGCTGAATCCGCGCGCTGTGACACAGGACGAAATCGCTGTGCCTGTAATTCGCGATGCGGGCATGTTGTTTCGCGAGCCTGTCGGGTGTGCTGATGTCGTCATCGTCGAAGAACGCGATGAACTCACCTTTGGCGTTCTTGAGAAGGACATTCCGTGCGGCGGCGACACCCTGATTATGTCCCTGACGGATGGCGATGATTTCAGGATGGCGCGCGCGATATTCTTCGATGACGCGCGCTGTGCCGTCTGTCGAGCAGTCATCGACGATGATGATTTCGGTGGATGGCCAGTTCTGGGCGAGTGCGCAGTCGATCGCGCGGCCAAGCGTCTCCTCAGCGTTAAAAGCTGTGATTCCAATGGTAATAACTGGATAATTCTGACTGGACATTTTGTTAATTTTGATATGGTTATAGGCGTTATCAACCAAAGGCAAGATAATGCTTTCACTTAGTAAACTGCAAACGAAAGCTATTTCAATAATATTGCGGACGCGGACTGTCGCGCATGTCACCTGCCTGCAGCTTATGGGCAAGAAGATCAAGATCGGCAAGGGCACCATCTTCTCGGCTTCGGCGCGGGTCAGTCCCGGTAATGGCGTGATTATCATGGGCGATAACTGTTTTGTCGGCGCAGGAGCCGTCGTCCGGGCCAATAACGGCAAGATATGCCTCTGCGATGCCGTCAGTATCGGCGAATACTCAATGCTGCACGGGAACGGCAAGATCTATGTCGGCAAGGACACGCTGATCGCGACCCATGTCAGTCTTCTGGCCGCCCGGCACAAATTCAGCCGCCGGGACATCCCCATCCGTCATCAGGGTGTGAAATCCGGCTATATCCTGATCGGACGGGATTGCTGGATCGGTTCTGATGTCAAGATCATGGACAATATCCGTGTGCGTCAGGGCAGTATCCTCGGTGCGGGCGCTATCGTCACCAAAAGCACGGATGCTTACGGCATCTATGGCGGCAACCCGGCCCGCAAGATCGGCGAGCGGGATTAAGCCAGCTTTCTCGATTTGACGACGCGTGCCGGCGAGCCGACGGCAACGGAATAGGGCGGGATGCTCTTCGTCACCACTGAACCCGCGCCGATCACCGAACCTTTGCCGATCGTCACGCCATCGAGAATCTTGACGCTCGCGCCGATCCATACATCTTCCTCGATCGTAATGCCGAGCTTGCTTGTGCCCTGGCAACGGATCGGTTGATCGGGATCTGTGTATATATGATTGGCCGGTACGATGATGGTGCCGGTGGCGATCCGGCAATTATCGCCGATCTTCAGATTGCCGATGCTGTAGATGACGCAATACGGGTTGATGGACACATCGTTGCCGATCTCCATCTTGCCATTCAGCGCGATGAGCAGGCTGCCATGCCCGACGATGCATCTCTCGCCGATGGTGATCGACGTGCCGGGATTTGTGGTCAGCCGCGCGAAGACGGCGATGGAGGTATTAGCACCGATAGAGATCTTCTTGCGAAGGAGAAAGTTCCAAATTCTCAACAGGCGCACATACATGAAAACCTCTTACTTCCTGCAGTATAACAGCGGTTTCGACGAGGTGCGGCCCTGGATTTCCTCGACGAGAGGGAAGTGGCGGCGGATCATCTCTTCGACGCGTTGCGTGTTGCAAAGCTGTGGGTGCAGTTCGATCACGAGGCGGTCGACTTTCTCGAAACCGGCTTCGAACGCACAGAGGAATTCCTCTTCTGCGCCTTCGATATCCACTTTCATGATATCGATGTTTCGATCCTTCGCCGCTGTCTCGATCAGTTCGCGGAAGGTGATGCCTTTGACTTTCAGTGTGCCGTCTTTCGCCGCGCGATGGCTCATGCTGTCGCCGCGCGTCGAGAAGGAGATCTCACTCTCGTCCGACCAGCAGGCGCGGTTGAAAATCGTCCAGTTCGCTTTCGTGTTGTTCTTGTTGCGCGTCAGAATATCGAACGTGTCGGGACTTGCTTCGACCGACCAGACTTTGATATCCGGGTTGACGGTCAGCGCCCATAGGACCGGCAGGCCGATATGCGCGCCGCAATCGAGGATGACCGAATCCTTGCGCGAGGTCAGGACAGGCGCGAGGAAATTGTATTCCTGCGAGATCAGGATTTCATGCACGCCGGACAGATCGGGTTTCCGGAAATAGAATCGGTTTTCTCCACAGCGGCCTGTCGCCACCGTGGATTTGCATATTTTCATCCTCAGCAGATACAGGACCGCGGAAATACTGTTTCCGGTTATTTCTGAAAGCCAGCTGATATTGAATAAAAAGTTCTGAATTCGTTTCATCGGGGCGACCATACAAAATTGCCGCGGGAAATGAAATGGTCAACAGGGCAGGTTTCCCTGAATAAATCGCCCATTGGCAAGCTATTGATTTCCTTTTATCATTCGGCCTCTATAAGGAATATTCATGACCGCTTCCAAAAGACCCC
>JBEHYB010000144.1:0-2710 GCA_048498395.1 Pseudomonadota bacterium | reverse complement strand
TCACCGGCATGATGAAGGGCTTGAAGGCGTCGGACGGCCGATTACGGGCGCGACCGCCTGCCTTACGAATTCCGGCGTAACATGAGTAAGCCTGATGTATCCGAGCACCAAATGGGCATCTTGCAAAACCAGTTCTCCCGATTGCAGTCGGGTGAAGAGGCCGCGGATATTCTTGGGCAGAAGATCTTCGACGCAATTTTAAAACAGGCAAAGGAGGCCAAATACGGCCCGGATGTCAAAGCTGTGGTCGGGCCGCGGCTGGCGGTTGCCTGAATTCCAAACTATATACATAATTCTGTGTAATATTTACTGTCTACCGCTTGCGGATTGTCCCGTAAGGCATTAAAAAAGTGGAGCTTTTTAACCCGAAGAGTCTCCCGATGATCAGTACGATCGCTTTCTATCTTTTCGCCGCAGTTCTGGTGTTCAGTGCCCTGATGGTCATCACGGCCAAAAACCCGGTTCATTCGGTTTTGTTTCTCATTCTTGCCTTCTTTAACGCGGCCGGTCTGTTCGTCCTTTTGGGCGCGGAATTCATCGCGATGATCCTGGTGATCGTCTATGTCGGTGCCGTGGCGGTGCTCTTCATGTTCGTTGTCATGATGCTCGACATCAGTTTCGCCGATCTTCGAAAAGGGGCGATGCAGTTTATTCCTCTCGGGCTTTTGATCGGCGGCATCATGCTCGTCGAGCTTTTCACGCTGTATCACACATGGGGTTTCGCGCCCGAAGCCATCAATAATCTCGATGCGCCATACGTCGCGGGCCAAGGATCCAATACCAAGGCATTGGGCCAGGTTCTCTACACCGAATATGCGTTCCCGTTCCAGGTGGCCGGCCTTGTCCTCCTTGTATCAATGATCGGCGCTATCGTGCTGACCCATCGCCGCCGCGCCGATGTCCTGCGCCAGAGAGTTGGCGATCAGGTCGAGCGCACGGTTGCACAATCCGTTGAAATCCAGAAAGTCCAAGTCGGGGCAGGTGTAGAATAATGACCGTAGGCTTAACCCATTACCTCGTTCTCGCAGGCATTATCTTTACATTGGGCGTGTTCGGGATGTTCCTGAACCGCAAGAACGTCATCGTTATCCTGATGTCGATTGAACTGATGCTTCTCGCCGTCAATATCAACTTCGTTGCATTCTCAAGCTATCTCAACGATCTCGCCGGGCAGGTCTTTACGATGTTCATCCTGACCGTTGCCGCCGCCGAAGCTGCGATCGGCCTTGCCATCCTTGTCGTCTTCTTCCGCAACAAAGGTACGATTGCCGTTGAAGAAATTGCGGATTTGAAAGGCTGATCATGCAACTTCATTTTCAATTCAAAGATTCAGCCTCCATCGAAGTCAGATCTGCAGTCGGCAGAATTGCGCTCGAAGCCGCAAACACGCTTGGCACGAGATGCGCAAACAAGCTGGCCTCCAGGGGTTCCGTCAAAGCTCATTGGGGAATCGATAACGGTTTTATTATCGAGAGAAAAATCTACCAGCGTGGTAGTCAGACCGATTTCCTGAGCGAAGATACCACCTATCAGAAAGAATTCCTCGCATTGGCAGAAAGATACGCAGGCGCCAGGCCGGTTCTCGCAAGCTCTTTTGATATCAAAGGTTTCGTATGATTGAATATTTAGCAGTTTTCCCGCCGATACTGGCTTTTATCATCGTCGGTCTTCTGGGCCGCAAGCTTGGCGACCTGCCGTCGCAATTGATTACCTGCGCCGGTGTCATCACCGCCGCCGCCGCTTCGATCAATCTGTTTTTCAACGTTGCGCTTCATCACCACCCGCATGTCATCTCGTTAATGACATGGATCGCGTCAGGCGATTTCAAAGTCGAGTGGGCGATCCGCACCGATCAACTGGCCGTCGTGATGATGTGCGTCATCAATATCGTCTCGGCCTGCGTCCATGTCTATTCCGTCGGCTATATGAGCCACGACGACAGCAAGCCGCGCTTTATGGCGTACCTGTCGCTCTTTACTTTCGCGATGCTGATGCTTGTCACGTCCGACAATCTTCTCCAGTTGTTCTTCGGCTGGGAAGGGGTTGGCCTGGCATCTTACCTCTTGATCGGCTTCTGGTATAAAAAACCATCCGCGAACGCAGCCGCGATGAAAGCCTTTATCGTCAACCGCGTCGGCGATCTCGGCCTGACGCTCGGTATCATGGCGACATTCGTCGTTTTCGGCACCATCCAGTTCGACGGGATTTTCGACAATGCGGCGGCGAAAGCGGCTGAAAGTTTTATGTTCTTCGGCCATAATTTTCATGCGCTGACCGTTATATGTCTGCTCCTGTTCGTAGGTGCCGTCGGTAAATCCGCGCAATTGGGTCTGCACACATGGCTGCCGGACGCGATGGAAGGCCCGACACCTGTGTCCGCCCTGATCCACGCTGCAACGATGGTCACGGCCGGTGTCTTCCTTGTCACACGTTTCTCACCTGTATTCGAATATGCGCCTGACGCACTGATGGTCGTTTGCGTGCTCGGCGCGCTGACAGCGATCGTCGCCGCGACGATCGGCATGACGCAGTTCGACATCAAGCGCGTGATCGCTTATTCAACGATGTCGCAGCTTGGCTATATGTTCTTCGCGCTCGGCGCGTCCGCCTATTCAGCCGCCATGTTCCACCTGATGACGCACGCTTTCTTCAAAGCATTGTTGTTCCTTGGCGCGGGTTCTGTCATTCATGCAATGTCCGATGAACAGGA
>JBEHYB010000143.1:0-2720 GCA_048498395.1 Pseudomonadota bacterium | reverse complement strand
TGTTCGCGCGTAACCGATTTGTTCCAGCCACCAAGCGGGAAGCGCAGGAAGTCGAGCTGGTCCTGCGTCGTCGCGAACAGGAAATAGCTCTGGTCCTTGGTCACGTCTTCGGCGCGGCGCAGTTCAGGCCTGCCCGCCTCATTCACGATACGCTGGACGTAATGGCCGGTCGCCATGCAGTCGGCGTTCAGGTCTTTCGCCACTTTCAGGAGGTCCTTGAATTTGACGGTCTGATTGCAGCGGACGCAGGGGATCGGTGTCGCGCCCTCGAGATAGGTCTCGACGAAATCCTCGATAACGGAATCTTTAAAATTGTCTTCGTAATTCAGAACGTAGTGCGGAAAGCCGCGCTCATCGGCGACGCGCTTCGCGTCATAGATATCCTGACCTGCGCAGCACGCGCCCTTGCGGTCTATCGCCGCGCCGTAATCGTAAAGCTGGAGCGTGATGCCGACGACATCATAACCCTGCTCATGCAGAAGCGCCGCGACCACGGACGAGTCGACACCGCCCGACATGGCAACGACCACGCGGGTGTCTTTCGGCTCTTTGGCGAAGCCCAATGAGTTCAGGGACGGGTTCATGAGGCTGTTATATGGGTTCAGGCAGCCAAAATGCAAATAAATTAGCCGTTTGTGAGGGCCTGTACGAACAAAGTGGCGTTTTTAAAGCTCGCATCCACGAATGTATCTTCCGGATACGGGTAGGTAATGCAATTGGGAGCCAGCCCGCTTTCCTCGATAAAGACGGTTTGTGCGCCTTCGCGTTTCGGGATCGCCAGGTTCTTGACGGTATCTTCGACCATGACGAGGGATTCCGGCGGCAGGCCCGCCGCATTGGCCGCCATGTAGAAAGTGCGGCTGGTCGCGGATTTTTTCTCCATATTGCCGCGCTCAAGCGAGATGATCGACGGATTGCCAAGCGCAATTCTCAGATCTTTCTCGATCGTGCGTTCGGCCCAGGTGTAGGGGCCGTGCGTATTGATGACATGGACGATATCCGGCTTTGCCTCGGACAGGGCGCGTAAAGCTTCGGGCAGGTCGTCATGGGATTTCATCACATGTTCGATATCGGTCTCATTGTGGAACGCCACAAGCATCTCCACCGGATCGAGATTATAGATATCGATAAACTCGCTGATACTGAAGCCGTTCCTTTTGAAGCCGTTATTGGCGATAACCTGCGCTTCCATAGGAGAGAGGCCGTGATCGATACCATTTTTCGCGGCGACCTTGTTGAAGGCGCGGACGGCGGCAGCATCCCAGAATGACAGCGCCTCTTCAAAGGGGCGGTAAGCATGCAAAACGCCGTCGAGATCCCAGATAATGCCTTTTATATTTTCTATACGCAGCATAGTATATTCTTCCCTAACTCTGTGGCCCATGAATATGGTGTTTACGGAATAAATTCAATCTTTTTCAAAGTAGTTTAATGAAAACAATAGCTTATTTCGCCGGTGCCAGATCCGGCTCCAATCCCGACTATGAACGCGCCGCGCACGCGGTCGGCACATTCTGCGGCAAGTATAAATGCATCGCCAAATATGGTGCATCGCGTTACGGTCTGATGGGCGCGTTCTGCGCGGGCTTCAACGAGTCGGCGGCGGCGACGCAAAGCGGCGGAAAAATTCTCGGCGTGGTCCCGCATAAATTCGCGAAGATCAACCAGCCTGAAACCATGGGCATTGAATTCATCCTGACCGAAACCCTGACCGAGCGTAAGAAACTGTTGCTTGAGAAGGTCGACGCGTTCGTCGTGCTGCCCGGCGGCACCGGCACGCTCGATGAGATCTACGAAGTCACCGAGCAGGATTACCTGCCCGTGGATCGCGACCCGAGTTATACGGATTATTCGATCCGCCCGATCTTCGTGCTCAACATGAATAATTACTACGATCACACGATCAAGCAGCTCGATCATATGATCAAGGAAGGTTTCCTGATCCCGCAGAAAATCGCGAGCCTGCATTTCTACGATACGACGGAAGATTTATTAAAGGCGCTGGAGCGGTTTTTTGAGGGGTGATGATAAATCATCAGGGCTTCGCAGGTGTATGTTAACACCTGTCTCGGAGATTTATGAAGCAGCGCGCTTGCTGGATCTGGCGGCGAACGCCCATATGAACAATGAGGCTTTGCTGGCCAGGAAATATTTAGCGGAAGCCGACAATCCGGACTTATATAAATGGACCGACGCGCTGTGGGGGAAGATAACGCCGGAGATTCACAGGCTTCGTAAGATTGATACTGTTGAATCAACGAAAGGGTTGCCGGATAAATCTCCGGAAAGAATGCCTGATAAGAATGTTCAAAAGGCAGTTATTCAACGCGATGGATATCATTGCAGATATTGCGGCATACCGGTCGTTCGAAAAGAAGTCAGGGAAAAACTGAAGAAGCTATATCCGGAAGAGGTGAGATGGGGGCGTGCCAATCATAGCCAGCATGCAGCCCTTCAATGCATGTGGCTGACCTATGATCATGTGTTGCCACATTCGCATGGCGGAAGTAATGACAGCGAGAATGTCATTGTGAGCTGCCAGCCGTGCAACTGTGCAAAAATGCAATTCCTGCTAGAGGAAGTATGCCTGCATGATCCCCGTCAATTTCCGGTCATCCAGTCAGACTGGGACGGAATGGAAAGGGTGTTGAATAAGCCCTCTCCCTGAGGGAGAGGGGTGGGAGAGGGGTTTTTGCTAAACATTGCGAGCATTGTGCATT
>JBEHYB010000142.1:0-2825 GCA_048498395.1 Pseudomonadota bacterium | reverse complement strand
CATTACGGGCAGGTTAATAAAGCGCCGGCTTGATTGTCAATATTTTTCAGGCAAGCGGTACGAACGCGTCGCTATCCAGGCCGAAATCAAGCAGGACAGGGCGGTTCGGCGGCCGCAGCCAGGACACCGTATTCAGCGCGTCTTCGAGTTCCTCGACCGATTTGAAGTCTTCCTCGACAAGGCTTAATACAAGCGCGCGGGACGGGGCCTGGCTGCGGTCGCGGATCATCGTGATGCCGATACCGTTCAGGCCGAGCCCGTCGAAGAAATTCTTCATAAAGCGGCGCGCGCCGGGATGGATGAATTCATCGTCAGGCGCGTCGGTGGAAATATTTTCCGGCGCGGCTGACGGCGGATTTTCTTCTTCCGCGTCGACCATTTCTTCAAGATCTTCCGGGTCGCCCGCAAAGCTTTCGAAATTTTGATAGGAATGGATTTCGCCGTAGCTCAGGATCCAGACCGGGTCCTGTTTGCATTCGAGATCCGGGTAGATCACGATCCCTGCGCAACGCTCAAGGCAGTCTTCCAGCATGTCATCGTCAAAAGTCACGGTGTCGAATATTTTTATTTTCGGGTCTTCGGGCAGAAGGCTCAGATTGAAATAATAAAAACCGTCCGGTGCCTTGACCGGATCGTTTGCCGAGAGGACGTAATGCGCCTGTGGCACTGTATCGAGAAATTCCCCGTACCAGTCGTCGTCGCGTTTCGCGTCGGGAATTTTATTGAGGTCGCGTAAGATTTTCGCGAGTTCGGCCGTCGTTTTAGTCATATCGGTACTTTCATAAATCAGGAGATACCCGGTGAAGGGGCGGGGGCAAGAATGGAGGCTGAGTCGGGATCGGCAAGGGCCGAGAGAGATGTGGCATCGTCGTAATAAACATCGGCGAAAGCCGAGGCGCTCGCAGGTTCCTGCTGAGAATCCTGGGTGTCTTGCGCGACCGGGCTACAGGAAGCGAATGAAACCGAGACCGCACCGAGCGTGGCGATAAATAAAGGTTTTAATCTCATAAAATAATCTCCCCTGTTCTAGGGGAGATTATTGGAAGAACCGGTAACTTGTCAAATCGGCGGATTGCTATTTGACCATCGTCGCCGCGGCATTCTTTGCCGTTCGCACGGCGGTATTGACCGTTTCGGTGGCATAAACGATTTCCGACAGGCTGGAGGTTACATTGGCGACGGCCTGCGACGCGGTCTGCATATTGGACGACATGTCCTGCGCCACGGCAGATTGTTCCTCGACCGCGCCGGCGACACCCGTTACGTAGTTACGCACATTGTCGATCGAGTTGCGGATGATGCCAAGACTACCGACGACGTTTCTGACGACATTCTGGACATTGTTGATTTCCTCGCTGATCCTGTTGGTCGCGTCGGAAGCCTGGCCGGCGAGGTTTTTCACCTCATGCGCCACGACCGCAAAACCTTTGCCGGCTTCTCCGGCGCGCGCGGCTTCGATCGTCGCGTTGAGCGATAAGAGATTGACCTGGCTGGCGATATTCTGGATCAGCTCGACAATGCCGTTCATGGCCTGCGCCGCGAATTCAAGCTTGTCGGTTTCATCGACGGCAGCCAGAACCTTGCTGTAGGCATCATCGGTTTCCAGTTTGGATTTCTGCAGGTTCAGCGAAATCTCCTGCACCGAGGCATGGAGCTCTTCGGCACCCGAGGCGACCGCCTGGACGTTCGCCGTCGTCTGGGACGAACCGGTTGACGCGTTTGACGATTGATGCCCGACGATCTGCACCGCATTTTCGATCTCGGCCATGTTGTTGTCCATGAGCGAGCGAATATTGCGCAGGAGTTCTATCTGTGGCGTGATATCGGTTGCGTATTTCACGACCTTGAAAGGTTTGCCGTTCGTGTCGAAGATGGGATTGTAGGAAGCTTCGATCCAGATCTCGCGCCCGCCCTTGGCAAGGCGTTTGAATTGGGCGGCCTGGTATTCGCCGCGGCTCAGTTTAGCCCAGAACTCCTTATACTCATTGCTGTTCTTATAGCTTTCCTCGACGAACAATCCGTGATGCCTGTCTTTGATTTCATCCATAGTGTAGCCAAGCGTCTTCAGGAAGTTTTCATTCGCATGGCGGATCGTTCCGTCCATATCGAATTCAATGACGGCCTGGGACTTGCCGATCGCTTCCAGCTGGCCTTCGTAATCGGCGTTTCTCATTTTCTGCGCGGTGATGTCGGTTGCGAATTTGATGACCTTGAGCACTTTGCCGCTGGTGTCGATAATCGGATTGTAGGAAGCTTCGATCCAGATCTCGCGTCCGCCTTTGCCTATACGTTTATATTGGGCGGCCTGATAAACGCCGCGTGCGAGACTGCTCCAGAATTCTTTATACTCATTACCGTTTTTGTAAGCGGCATCGACGAACAGGCTGTGATGCTTGCCCACAATTTCAGCAAGGCTGTAACCCAGCGTATCGAGAAAGTTTTTATTGGCGGTGAGGATGGTCCCGTCCGGTTTGAATTCGATGACGGCTTGAGATTTGTCGAGGGCGGTAAAAATTGATTCTAATTCACTGGTACGTACTGATTTTAAAAATGGCATACACATTCTTTCAATTTATAAAATTGTTACGACGGCGTTTCGCGTGCCGACAGAACAAAATTACATCACAAAAGTGAAGCAATTGATAAAATTTTTTAAAAAATAAACGCACCTACTTCCAAGGTATATATGAAAGCGCGGTAAATATATCCGATAGGTTATTTATGTTTTTTCGGAATCACATTGTGATCGACAACGCCGGGTTGCGCGGCGCGGATTTCGTTATCGCCCGTGTTCGATTGCGGCGCGGCGCAGGCGGAGAGAATAA
>JBEHYB010000141.1:0-2968 GCA_048498395.1 Pseudomonadota bacterium | reverse complement strand
ATTCTTCAATCCTGTGCGAGGAATAAGGCCACCGGGCGTCAGTCGCCGCATCCAGGAATTTCGGGAGGCGGAAGGGGGTAACAGAATGCCGGGGCGCGGTCTAGGGATACATTTCCTAGAAAATTTACCGCACAGTCCAGCAAGATTTCAGTTTCTCCCTGCCCCGTCGGCAGATGGGACAATGCGTTCAATCACGAGGGTCACCAGAGCGTGGACAAGATGACCGATAACACCGCTTCCTTTTCACCATCCGATTTCCTGGCGCGCCTTTCGCGCCCGATTTTCGACGAGCGTTTCGAACAGCGTGGGACGCAATATTTTTTCGAGGGCCGCGAGATTCCCTGCAGAAACGGAATCCTGCGATTTACGCCGGACGATTCCTACTCAAGTGGAAATTTCCAGAAGCTGCGAGACATGCACGGCCAGCTGCAGCTCGACAGCGCGACAGGCACCGACGCGCAACGCAAGACAATTCTTGAACGCACGAATTGGCCGGCGGAGTTTTTCAAGGACAAGCTCATCCTGGAATGCGGCTGCGGCGCGGGGCCCGATACGGAAGCGCTGGTAAAGCTGGGCGCGATTGTCGTCTCAGTCGATATCGCAGGCGTTGACGTGGCCAAGCGGAACGTCGGTTCCGGAGACCGGAACATGTTTGTCCAGGCCAGCATCATGGACCTGCCGTTCCGCAAGGAATCGTTCGATATCGTATATTGCCATCGCGTTCTTCAGCACACGCCAGATCCGGAAGCGACGTTGAAGCACATCCTGCAATATGTGAAGCCGGACGGCGATGTGTTCGTGCATTCCTATGCCCGCTCCATGTCGCAGATGTGGAGCTGGAAATACGCGTTACGTCCGCTCACCAAGCGGATGTCGTCGGAGTCGCTTTACAAGCTGGTGGCTGCTTATACGCCGCCGATCTTCTACGCGACCAACGCGATGCTGAAGATTCCGCCGCGGCCACTCGGGCACTTCCTATCGCGTGCTGCGCTGCAGATACTGCCTGTGCGAAATCCCACGGCGAACCCGCTATTCGCCGGCAAGTCCTCTGACTATCTGCTGGAATATGCGATCCACAACACCTTCGATGCTCTGGCGCCGCCATACGACAGCCCGGTGAGCACCAGCACGATGTTTCGTCTCGCGAAACCCATCCTCAAAAAGCCCTTTGAGGTGTGGACGAGCCCTTCCGTGACATTGCTGCGTTCCACGCGCCCCGATGCGGATGCGAAGCCCTTCTCGCCGAAGAAGTTTTGGCAGCTTCGCGGTGTCGTTTCCCGCTCATAAAGGTTTCTCGGCCAGAGCTTATGCGCCACCTGCAAAGGGGCGCATGAACCTGCCGGCCGACTTGCGAATGTTCTCCGGCAGAACCCTCAGAAGAAGAAGAAGCGCGCCATAAGCGGCGATGAACACGACAAGAGACAGCCAGAAATTCACTTGCAGCAGCAAGAACCCGATGATGCCTGCAATCAGATTCACGGCCGCGAAGCGATACAGATTCATGCCATGCAGGTTTTCGAATCCGATCAACGAGGCCAATGTGTAAAGATTGATCGGCATCATGATGCATCCCGCGATGAGGCGCGCCCAGGCGGCACCGACAGAGCCGAGCCTCGGGATCAGAATGAAGTTCAGCGCAACAAGAACAACGATACCCAGCACAAAGGTCCGTACGACTTCCCGCTCTTTTTTGAGGTAGTTCAGAAGGTCCACGCAGAACTGCTGAATATAGAATATTCCGATTGTGATGTTCATCAACATCCAAAGCGTCGACAGAGACGCATATTTGTGACCAAAAGCGATGCCGATCAGCCGTGCTCCATAGAGCGCGCCTCCCAAAGTCACAAAGCCTGCAATCAGGAGGTTTATGTCCGCGCTCTGGCGCAACAGGCGACGAAACCTCTCCTTGTCACCCTGTTCGTCATAAAGCGCCAGCCGGGGACTTGATGCCCACGAAACGGCCTTCGGCAAATATAGCGCCGCAAGCACAACAACAAATGCAACACGAAAGTCGGCCACATCCGATTTCGAGCCGAACTGCTCGATCATGACGGCGGTCATGCGGTAATAGAAGATATACAGGCTCGCATTGAGAGCGAATGGCCACAGCGCCGAAAGTTCGGACAACGTCAACGGCCTGAAAAGTTCGCCTTTGATCTCGCCCCAGCTGAGCGCTGTCGCCCGATATATCGTGACGGTAGCCCAGGCCAAGCTGATGAACGTCGCAATGATCGCAATCACAAACTGCGAGAGCACGCGCGTCCATCCGAGGATGGCAAGAGTTCCAAGCGTCATCACAAAATAGGATATTTCGTACAAAATCTTCCGCGTCGCCCAACCTCGCGCGAATTCGCCGGCTCGAAAAAAAACATCGGTTCCCAGATAGATGGTCTGCAGCACGACGTAGATGCAGATCAGGCCGAAATAGCTTTCAAATTCCCTTTGGAAGAAATGAAGATAAAGCCAAAGCGGCGGCAGGGTGAGCAAGAAGCCGTAGAATTTGACGGCAACCGATCTCACATAGTGATGCCCGATCTCTTCGCGCGTGCGCGCGGATTCCTTCAGATAGAGGCCCGTGGCGCCCAAATCCGCGATCGGAAACAGCACGGCGGACAACGCGAGAAGATAGGTGAGCGTGCCGAAGGTTTCCTTCGACATATATCGCGCCAGGACGACGCTGATGATGATGTTGAAAAAGGCAATTCCTGCCTGACCGCCAAAGTAATGCAGAATGTTGGTTGCGATCCGGGGGGATGCAGATGATGAAGACTTCATTTTTTAAGTTCTGCCCCGCCGCGTCCCAGCACCTTCAAGCCGTCGCAGCCATGAGTCAGTCAACGACGCATCGGTCCCGTAGAGAATTTGGACATTAGGCGGCGGGTCTAGTTGCGGTCAACGGCGCGCAGTACCATAAAAAAAGGAGGGGGCGGATGCGCCCCCTCCTTGGAAAGGCATAGGCAAAACTTAA
>JBEHYB010000140.1:0-3060 GCA_048498395.1 Pseudomonadota bacterium | reverse complement strand
CCTTGCCAAGGATTTTGGCATCGAGCGTCGTGTCGGCATGCAATGTCACGCGTACTTCGTCCGCATCGCGGATGACGTGGTTGTTGGTAACGATCAGACCTTTATCGGCATCGATGATAAAACCTGAACCGAGCGAAGCAACGGGACCTGACGGCGCGCCGTCATCTCCGCCGTCACCACCGCCGCGTTTTTCCTGAAACTCTTTGAAGAATTCCTCGAAAGGCGAGCCGGGTGGGAATTCGGGCAGCTCGGGCATGTCCTCGTTCGACTCTGACACTTTCTGGGTCGAGGAGATATTGACGACGGCCGGCGATAATTTGTCCGCGAGGTCGGCGAAACTCTGGGGCGCGTTGGCAGCCGGCGGAGAGATCTCACGCTTGAGTTTCGAGAACATTTCGGCGTGGACGGGAAGGGGGGCAGAGATAGCAAATGAAGCGATCAGAAGAGAAAGATAAACACGACGCATGGCGCCTCCGAAATCATAGATTGTTGTTGTAACCCAGCCCAAGGGTAACCTAGGTCTAAAGCCAATTCGCGTCAACGGTTCCCCGCGTTACAGGCGGCGATTAGTTTTTGACGAAAGGGGGGCTGTTTAAGGCGCGTCTAGGCTGCCGTCCTTGAAATCGTGCAAGAAGGCGTTGTCCGGTGTCAGCACCAGCGTCGTCTCGGGGTTTGACAGGGATTTGCGATAGGCTTCCAGCGACCGGTAGAATTTATAGAATTTGGGGTCCTGGGAGAAAGCCTTGGCATAGATGCTGATGGCTTCCTTGTCGCCTTCACCGCGCAGGATCTGGGCATCGCGCTGGGCTGCGGATAACAGGATCGTGCGCTCCTTGTCGGATTGCGACCTGATTTCGAGGCCGATCTGTTCACCCTCGGCCCTTGCTTCCTTGGCTTCGCGCTCGCGTTCGGATTGCATTCTGTCAAAAGTCGACTGGGTGACCTGCGGCGGCAGGTCCGCGCGGACGATGCGGACATCGACGACATCAACACCGAAACGCTTGGTCTCGGTATTCACGTCTTTCAGGATGTTGGTCATCAACTGGTTGCGTTTGTCGGACAAAATATCCTGCAGCGGCGCACGGCCGAGATTGGAGCGCACGGCGGCGTTGATGATCGTGTGCAAGCGCTGTTCGCCGGCTGTCTCGGTGCCGAGTGTCTGGAAGAACAGCAGCATGTCGGTGATGCGGTAACGCGCGAACGTATCGACGACGAGGCGTTTCTGATCGGCGAGCAGGACTTCTTCTGCCGGCGGATCGACGTTCAGGATGCGTTTCTCAAAGAAGCGCGCATCATCGAGGATCGAGGCTTTAAAATGCAGGCCCGGATCCTTGATCTGCGCAACGGGTTTCCCGAAGCGTACAACCATCACCTGTTCTGTCTGGTTCACCACGAAGACGGAGGTGAGAAGGGCGAAGGCTGCGGCGGCGGCAAGAACTGTTGTAAAGACTTTTGCGTGCTCGTTCATGGTTATTCTCCGCTCACTGATGACAGGCCCTGAACCACGGCGGGTGCAGAAACGGCTTCAGTCGCTTTTGGTTTCGTCACAGGTTTGTCCGTGCCCTGTATCGGCAGGTAGGGAAGAATGTTATTGCCGTTCGACGAGCCGACGACAACCGTCTTCGCGTTCTTCAGCACGTCTTCCATGGTCTCGAGATACATGCGCTCCGCCGTCACGGAAGGTCCGCTCTTATAGGCTTCATAGACCGAGTTGAAGCGGGCGGCATCGCCGTTCGCGCGGTTGATGACTTCCTGCTTATAGGCTTCAGCCTGCTGGAGCAGTTTTGAAGCTTCGCCTTTTGCGACAGGCAGGATGGAATTGCTATAGGCCTGGGCCTGGTTCTTTGCGCGTTCCTGATCCTGGCGCGCGCGCTGGACTTCATTGAAAGCATCGACGACGGCTTCCGGCGGATCGACTTTCTGCAACTGGACATTATTCACCGTGATGCCGGATTTATACTCGTCGAGAATTTTCTGCATGAGGGCGCGGGTATCGATCTGCACTTTCGTGCGGCCTTCGGTCAGCGCCGACTGGATTTTTGTCTGGCCGATAACTTCACGCATGGCACTTGAAGCCACGAGCTTGATCGTGTCATCGGGATCGCGCAGCGAGAACAGGAAGTCTTTCGCGTTGCTGATGCGCCACAGTACCACGAAATTGATGTCGATGATGTTCTCGTCGCCGGTAAGCATCAGGCTTTCATCGCCGTTGGCGGCGGTGCTGACGGCGCGGCTGCGTCCCACTTGGTCTTCATAACCGATCTGCAGGCGGCGTTCCTGTGTCACGTCGACGATGGTCGCACTTTGCACGGGCCATGGCAGGCGGTATTTCAACCCCGGCGCTTCGTCGGTGCGGGTATATTGGCCAAAGGTCAGGATGACGGCGTTTTCGTTTGACTGGACGAAATAGAAACCGCTGAGCATCCACAAAACCAGTATGCCCGCGATACCGAGGGCGATCAGTCCACCCGAAGATGAGCCGCCGGGCAGTGAATTCCTGAAACTCTGTGTCGCACGGCGTACGAGATCGTCGAAATCCGGCTGGTTCGTATTATTGCCGCCCGGGCGATTATTGTCCGAATTGCCGCCGCCGCCATTGCCGCCCCATGGCCCACGCGGAGGTTCGGCCGGACCCCATGGATTACGTTTCTTCTTGTTGTCGTCATTGCCTGAACCGGTATCTGAGGGGGACATTTTGGCGCGCTCCTAAATTATATACCAAACATATATTTTTTCATGCTAAACGCAACCTGTAAGGGTTTGGGAAACTTGATTATGTTTTTTAAAAAATCACCGGATAGAGACAAAATTCACGAAGCGATCAGGCAGAGCGGTGCGCAGGCGCGTGTCAGTGGCCTCGAGGTCACTGAAGACGGGCAGGTTATCGTTACCCTGAACGCCGATATGGCGGATCCGGACGGCATGGAGTCTTTACGTCAAACGGTTGAAGACAAACTCCTCGCTGTCAAACATGTCGAAAAAGCCATCGTCATCCTGACGGCCGAACGCGAAGCGCCGCAACCTGCAACAGGCAAGAAGACCATCGAGAAACTTGATCTG
>JBEHYB010000139.1:0-3253 GCA_048498395.1 Pseudomonadota bacterium | reverse complement strand
TATCCAAAAGATTTTGCTTCGTGCCAAGGCCCTGCACAGGCGGTGGCGGGAAAATCGCGATAAAGGCACCGTCGACGGCGGCGTATTTCTGCTGCAGCTTCTGGGCGATGGCGAAACCGCTTAAATCGGCGCTGTTACGTTCTTCAAAAGGTTTCAGTGTGACGAAGACAATGCCTGCGCTCGCAGAGTTGACGAAGCCGTTGATGGAGAGGCCCGGGAAAGCGACCGCGTTGGCAACGCCTTTTTCCTTGAGCGCGATATCCGTCATTTCACGGATGATATTCTCGGTACGTTCGAGTGTCGCGCCTTGCGGGAGCTGGGCGAAGCTGACGAGATATTGCTTGTCCTGCGCGGGTACGAAGCCCGGCGGCACGAGGCTGAAGCTGTAAGCCGTCATCGCGAGCAGGAGGGCGTAAATTCCCATCATGATCGTTTTGCGGCCGACAAAAATCTTCACACCCTTGCTGTAGCGTTCGGAATTTTTCGTGAAGAAGCGATTGAAGATCCTGAAGGACCAGCCGAAAAGCGCGTCTATCAGCTTTGTCAGCTTGTCCTTCGGCGCGTTATGTCCGCGCAAGAGAAGCGCTGACATGGCGGGGCTGAGCGTCAGGGAGTTGAATGTGGAGATAATCGTGGCAATCGCAATGGTGAGCGCGAATTGCTGGTAAAATTTACCGGTCAGGCCACTGATAAAGGCGATCGGCACGAATACACCGGTGAGCACCAGGCTGGTCGCGATGATCGGGCCGGTCACTTCTTTCATCGCGGCGATTGTCGCATCACGCGGGGTCAGTCCGTTCTCGATATTGCGCTCGACATTCTCGACAACCACGATCGCGTCATCGACGACGATACCGATCGCCAGAATAAGACCGAAAAGCGACAGCACGTTAATCGAAAATCCGAACAAATGCATAAAGGCGAATGTCCCGATAATCGATACGGGCACGGCGAGGAGCGGGATGATCGAGGCGCGCCAGGTCTGCAGGAAGATAATGACGACAAGCACGACGAGGGCGACGGCTTCGAAAAGCGTATGGACGACGGATTCGATCGAATCCTTGACGAAGACGGTCGGGTCATAGACGACGCTGTAATCAACGCCTTCGGGGAAATTCTTTTTCAGCTCTTCCATCGTCTGGCGCACGTTCTTGGAAATTTCGAGTGCGTTGGAGCCGGGCGAGGCGAAAATCGGGATGGCGACGGCAGATTCATTGTTGAGCAGGGAGCGCAATCCGTATTGCTGAGCCTGCAGCTCGACCCTCGCGACATCGCGCAGACGGGTGATCGTGCCGGCCGCGTCGCGTTTGATGATGATCTCGCCGAATTCTTCGGGCGTTTTCAGGCGGCCTTCGGCATTGATCGGCATTTGCAGCTCGACCTTGTCGTTATAGGGAGGGCCGCCGATGACACCGGCGGCGACCTGGATATTCTGGTTGCGGATGGCATTCACCACTTCGATCGGGTTCATGCCGAGCTCGGCGATCTTGTCTGGGTTGAGCCAGATGCGCATCGCGTAATCGCCCGAACCGAACAGGCGCACCTGTCCAACGCCAGGAATGCGGGCGAGCGCGTCCTTGACGTTCAAGGTCGCGTAGTTGCGCAGGTAAAGCATGTCATAGCGGTCGTTCGGCGATTTCAGGTGCACGACCATCGTGAGATCCGGCGAGCTCTTTGCTGTCGTCACGCCAAGCGAGCGCGTAATTTCAGGCAGGCGCGTCAGGGCCTGCGATACGCGGTTTTGCACGAGTTGCTGGGCGAGATCGGGATCGGTGCCGATTTTGAAAGTCACGGTCAGTGTCAGCGCGCCGTCCGTCGAGGCAAGCGATGACATATACAGCATGTTCTCTGTGCCGTTGATCTGTTCTTCCAGAGGCGTGGCAACCGTCTCGGAGATAATCGCCGGGCTCGCGCCGGGGAATTGCGCGTTGACGATAACGGTCGGCGGCACGACTTCCGGGTATTCAGAGATCGGCAGTCTGAACATGGCGATAAAGCCGGCCATGAAAATCAGAAGTGAAATCACGCCAGCAAAAATCGGCCGATCAATAAAGAAACGGGAAAAATTCATGTAAATATCCTATCTGGATTAATTTATTTAATGAGCAGCTACTGTGTTTGTTTCAGGTTCGGCCGAGGCGAGCTTCGTCGTCACCACCATATCAGGATGGACTTTCATAATTCCCTCGACGATGACCTTGTCGCCTTCGTTCAGCCCGTTTAATACGACGCGACGACCGTCGATCGAATTACCGAGGGTTACTTCGCGATAGGTGACTTTGCTGTCTTTATCGACGACATAGACGAATTTGCGGTCCTGATCGGTGCCGACGGCTTTTTCAGAGACGAGAATCTGCTCTTCATTCGATGGGCTGCCAAGGCGGACATTCACGAACATGCCGGGCAGAAGCGCGCCTTCCTTATTGTCAAAGTAAGCGCGGGCGCGGATCGTGCCTGAGGCTGTGTCGATGTGGTTGTCAAAGCTCTGGATGACACCTTTATAGGTCACGTCCCCGGCGGATTTCAAAATCATCTCGACAGGCACCTTGATCTGCTCTTCGCGGTCTTTGGCGGTGCTGTAGACATTTTGCAGATAGGTTTTCTCATCGACTTCGAAATCTGCATAGATGCCTTCGTTCGAAGCGATCGTCGTCAGGAGCGGCGCGGTCAGGCCGGCCTGAACGAGATTGCCGACCGTCAGTTCGGCGCGGCTGATGCGGCCCGAGATCGGCGCTTTCACATAGGCGCGATCGATATCGATCTGGGCTTCGCGCAGGCGCGCGGCGGCTGAATCAACCGCGCTTTTCGCGACTTTGGCCGTGTTCTGGCGTTCGTCATAAATGCGTTTTGAAATGGCCTCGGTTTTGATCAGGTCTTCCGCGCGATCCATTTCTTTCTGGGCAAGAGCAAGCTGGTTCTTTGCGGCCTGCAAATCCGCACCGGCCTGCGCGGCGGCGGCTTCATAAGGGCTAGGGTCGATTACAAGAAGGATATCGCCCTTGTTGACGAGCTGGCCGTCCTGAAAACGGATTTCATGGATGCTGCCGCTGACCTGCGGATGGATTTCAACGAAATCGACTGCCTGCAATCTGCCGGAAAAATCTTTCCAGATCTGGATCGGTTCTTTTTTCATGACCGCCCACAAGCCGCAAGGTGCCTCAAGCCATCCAGAACATGCAAGCAGCCGTCGTGGTGAAATTGGTAGACACGCTATCTTGAGGGGGTAGTGGCGAAAGCTGTGCGAGTTCGAGTC
>JBEHYB010000138.1:0-3363 GCA_048498395.1 Pseudomonadota bacterium | reverse complement strand
AAATCAGTTGCGTTCGCATAATTAGCAGAGGGCACCTGCGCGGCAAGTCTGAGGCCGATCGGGTCGGCTGAGGCGGCTGATAAGGTAAAGCCACCCGGAGCCGGGCCGTCGCCCTCTATATATAAGACGGCGGTCGAGAATTTCTCACGGACGCGTTCATATGCCTGCAATGTGAATGGCTCAGCCGGCACAACGCGCGGGATCATGAAGACGGGAAGGGCGGTACGCTGCGCGCTTTCCTGTTTCATATAAGGAACGTTCTGGACGCACCCTGTCATAAGAGTCAAAGCGGCTAGAGAACTAAGAGTCAAAAAACGAAACATGCGGGGCTCCCCTGCGAATATCCTGCGTGAAAATCTGCCCCCAAGCTAACACGGGTTTCACTCGATTTCCAGTACCAGGGGGGTATGATCCGACGGCTTTTCCCACCCCCGCGGGGTTTTATCGATGGTGCAGGAAATAAAGCGGTCGGTAATCTGTGGGGAAGTCAGGAAATGGTCTATGCGGATGCCGTTATCCTGCTGCCACGACCCGCCCGTATAATCCCAGAACGTATATTCATGGTCTCTCTGGTTATTGATGCGGAATGCGTCTTCAAGTCCAAGCGCGAGGAGGCTTTTGAATCTGCTGCGCGCCTCAAATGAGAACAGCGCATCGTCCGCCCAAGCGGCAGGGCTGTAACAATCACGGTCTTCGGGGATGACGTTGAAATCGCCGCCGATCAAAAACGGTACGCGATCCTCGCGCAGTTCTTTCAATCGCGCATAAAGGCGATCCATCCATTCGAGTTTGTAGGGAAATTTTTCCGTGTCTTTCGGATTGCCGTTCGGAAGATAGATATTGATGATGCGAATGCCGTTCACCTCGACTTCCAGGTAACGCGATTGTTCGTCCGTGTCGTCGCGCCCGATGATGAAGGGCAATTTTTTAACGTGCGTTTCAAATTTATTTTTGGAGAGGACTGCCACCCCGTTAAAGCCTTTCTGGGGGACGAAGTCGCTGTGGTAGCCGATGGCCTCTATCTCGGCTGACGGGAATTCCATGCTCTTAAGCTCTTGAAGTAAAACGACATCTATCGAATTTTCGACCGCCCATTTTTTCAGGTGTTCGAGACGCTGTTTGATCGAATTGACGTTCCAGGTAGCGATTTTCATTTTTAACTCTTTTTTTCTTGCCTTTATATATAGCAGGAGTAAGAGACAGCACAAATAAACAACTTAATGCGTAAAAAAGCGAGTAATAGAGATGTCTGATACAGTAGAAAATCCTGAAATTGTAACATTTTTCGAAATCGATAAATTTGGTCTTCTGAACCTTTATGCGGACAGAACGACTACGGTCAGAAGGATCGCTTCAAACGATCGCTCCGCTTTTGATATCGATCCTGAGGTTCTGAAAAAAGCGATCAGCGGAATTATCATCCAGAAGGGCGGTGAGATTATCGTCAAGGCTGATGATACATCCTGTCTGCAGCCAAAAGTAATTTCGACTGTTGGTTATTTCCATCACTGTGCTTCAAACGGCCTGTTTGTATCATCTGATCGCGCCGGAAGACATGGTGATTTCCTTCCGCGTCACGCGGCTGAATGGGAAGGCATTCCAATGCAGGCTTTTGCCCGCGCTGCTGGCGGAAAACTTATTCATTATCATGGCGGTCTTGTTATCAGGCCAACGGATAAGTCGATGAGAGAGCCAGTGAATGCACTTGTTCCTCTCGAGCTGAAGCCAAGAACTGCTGTGATCTTCGCCGAGAACAGACGCGACCTTATTTAAATCGAAAAAGACGTTCCGCAACCGCAACCTGATTTGGCGTTTGGATTTGTGATTTTAAAATCCTCGCCCATCAGGTTCGTGACGTAATCTAAAGTCGAGCCTTCGAGGAGGGGCAGGGAGATATCGTCACTGACGATTGTATCTTCAAATACGCGATCCTCGGGGGCGACCGTTTCATCCCATTTGAAAATATATTGAAATCCCGAACAGCCGCCGCCTTCAACCGTCAGGCGCAGGTTGAGTTTCGGGTTGCCTTTTTGCTCACGGACCTTGTGGACGCGGGCAACGGCATTTGCTGTAACGGATAGGCTGGTCATAACTTATTATATTGACTTTATCCTTTGGAAAGCCAGTATCTTTGTGAAATTTTCACCAAAGGGAGAGATTTATGTCATCGAAATACCAGCTTTACTATTCACCCGGTGCCTGTTCCATGGCCGTTCATGTTGTTTTGCATGAAGTGGATCAGCCTTTCGATCTGATCAAGGTCGACCTGAAAGCGCCGCGCGATCCGGCCTTCCTCAAAATTTCCCCGCGCGGGCAGGTGCCGACGCTTGTCGAAGACGGCATCGCGATCGTCGAAGGGGCGGCGATCCTTATTCACCTTTGCGAGAAATTCAAATCTCCGCTGCTGCCGGCGGAAGGCATTACCCGCGCCAAGGCGCTTGAGGCCCTGATGTTCTGCAATTCGTCGCTTCACCCGGCCTGCAGCCAGGTTTTTGCGTCGATGCGAATTGAAGATCCAAAGACGAAGGAAACGGCATTCAATGCGCATTTCACCAAACTTCAGGGGCTTTGGGATCTTGTCGAACAACGCCTCGAGAAAACCAAATATATGGCGGGTGACGCGGTCACGGTTGGCGACATATTGCTGACAGTGATTGCCAACTGGGCCTATGGAGATAAGCGTCCGACCCTTGGTAAAAATACGAAAAAACTCATTGCCGAGATCAGCCAGCGTCCGGCCTATCAGCTCGCGCTCGAGCATGAAAATGTCGAGTATAAGGCGGCCGCCTGATAAATTCGAAAATCCCCGCTTTTGCGGGGATTTTCTTTATTCGATCCTTGCCGTTTTGAGCTGATTCCGGCTATGGTCCTTTCATGCCCCAGAACGCTTCGAATAACGCCCCGATCATTCTTCCAACTGAGACAAATAATCTTGCGTATAATTACTGCGCTCTGCCGCTGGCCTCTTATGCCTGTCGTCCGGACCAGTCGCGCGGACGTTTGATCGAGGAGCCGGAAAGCCGCCATCGCACCGCCTTCCAGCGTGACCGCGACCGTATCATTCATTCAAGCGCGTTCCGCCGGTTGAAATATAAAACCCAGGTATTCGTCTATCATGAAGGCGACCATTACCGTACTCGCCTGACCCATACTTTAGAGGTTGCCCAGATCGCCCGGACGCTGGCCCGCGCCCTGATGGTTAACGAAGACCTTGCCGAAGGGATCGCGCTGTCCCACGATCTCGGCCATACGCCGTTCGCCCATATGGGTGAGGAGGCATTGAAAATCTGTATGGATGCGCTGGGCGGTTTCGACCATAACGACCAATCCTTGCGTATTCTGGTCCAGCTCGAGCAGAAATAT
>JBEHYB010000137.1:0-3446 GCA_048498395.1 Pseudomonadota bacterium | reverse complement strand
AGCAACGCAAAGTCGATATAATATGTTTGCCTTCAGAGACGATGGCATCCCTGCTGCCATAGGTAAACTTGGCCGAAGCCTCAAGCGCGCTCTCGATATTCGCGAGCGAAACCCCCGTCATCGTCGCCACGTTGACGGCGTTGGCGATCATGCGCGGCGCGACGATATATTTACGCGCAAGACTGATGATATCTTCTTCACTCAACGTTGCGTTTTTCAGGGCGAGCTGCTTCTCCCAGATTTTCTTGCGCATGATGATGGCAGGATCGTCTACATAGATCGAATAGGCAAAGCGTTGGCGGAAAGACGGATGGAACTTTTCCGGATTGTTCCCCGCCCATATGGTCACAACCGGATTTTCTTCGGTAATACGGTTGTTTTCGATCTTGCTCTCGGCATCAGGCACCTTGCTGCTATCCGATCCCTTGATCAGGAAATCTTCCATTTCATCGAGCATGATGATTGATTTGTTATTTCCCTTCAAGAAACTGTGCGCCTGGCGCAGTTCATTCATACGGTGCCGCGCCGTC
This sequence comes from Pseudomonadota bacterium, assembly GCA_048498395.1. GTDB lineage: Bacteria > Pseudomonadota > Alphaproteobacteria > Micavibrionales > Micavibrionaceae > Micavibrio_B. The sequence continues at coordinate 2,916 of JBEHYB010000137.1, read as the reverse complement.
GTCCTTTTCTCATCCGGTGGAGAATTGTCTTCATTCTCCCCGACAGCGTAAATATCATAGCCGAGAGCCTTCGCAATCGCCTTGGCCAGTGCGGTTTTCCCGGTTCCTTCCGGACCGTGCAGACAGATATTGATTCCTTCCTTACCCTCTTCGACAGCCGACTTGATAATCTTCATGATCTGTTCGATGTCATAGGTATAGGCGGAAAAATCGTCGATCGTCAGTTCAGTGATACCCGGCTTGCCGAGAACACCCTCAACCAGCGAGGCCTGATCTATATCCGGTATGACCAATGCCTGCTTGATGTGGAAGTCTATTCGCGGGAACACGCGGGTGACCCCGCCTTCATCGGAATCTTCGTAAGTAAAATCGATCAGGCCGCTGGTCACGATAGGCGATTTGGGACCCAGTGCGGCGGTCAGCAGATTGACCTCCTTGGACTTGTCGATAAAACGCGACATTAGCGCCATAACCCGCGCCTCATCAACGCTCGCCAGTATTTTCGCCAGCGCATTGATCGTGTTGTCCGACACTTTCTCTGTCACGTGATAAAATCTCAGCGATTCAACCTGAATTTCACTTAAATTCAGGTGCTCCGCGAGTTTCTCAAGGTTCTTCAGGAATGTCGGCATCGGCGGCACCTTGAAGTCCTTGATGCGCGTGTCGAAGGAACTGATCAGCTTGTTCCAGTCTTCCATCACCACGTCACCGCGATCAGGACGATTCTTGAATTCATACGCCATTTTTCCCTTTGCCGTTTTGACCGGGTAATGGCCCTTCACGTATTCGCGAAGGCTTTTTACATTTTCGAACGCATGACAGATCTTGTAAGCCAGCGGAGATTGCGGGTCTGTATTCTTAAGCAGGTTTCTGAAATATTTCAGCGCGAGATATTCTTCATAATCCTCGCTGCCGTTCAGCAGGTCCTCGGCGGCATCCGTTTCCCATTTTTTCTCTTCAGGCTCTGGAAATTGTCCCGGCTGAATTTCTGGCTTTTCCCCGGCAGCAGGCGGGGTGACCCCGGTCGATAACGTCACGCAATAACTCCCATAGGCATTTTCTTGATTAGAGAGGAGCTTAGGCAAGGTTTTGCATCGCGACAAGTAATTTTTATGGCTAATTCACAAGCCCGGCCAGTTCGGCGGCCAGATTCGCCACGGATTTCACGCGTTCCTTGGTATTTTCCCAATTCCTTAACAGGGCGATCTTATGGTCCGGGCGGTATTTGACGGTATTGCCCTTCGAGATGAACCATTTCATCAGGCCGTCCCGGTTCGGCGGCGTGTCTTTATAGAACCCGATAACCGCCCCTTTCGGACCCGCATCGAGGTGATTGACCCCGGCATGACGGCAGAGCTGTTTGATCTTCACGATATCAAGCAGGTTCTTAACTTCATCCGGCAAGTCACCGAAACGGTCGATTAATTCGGCGGCGAAACCTTCGATATCTTCATCATTCTCAAGTTCGGCAAGACGGCGATAGAGACTCATACGAACACTCAAGTCCTCAACATAAGTCTCGGGAATTAAAACGGAAGTTCCGATATTGATCGTCGGCGACCATCCCGTGTCCGGCATATCGACTTCCGTGTGAATGCCGGCGCGCGAAGCCGACACCGCGTCCTCTAACATCTGCTGGTAAAGCTCGATCCCGACTTCGCGGATATGTCCCGATTGCTCTTCACCGAGCAGGTTCCCGCCGCCTCGGATATCAAGGTCATGGCTCGCGAGCTGGAAGCCTGCGCCGAGACTGTCCAGCGTCTCGAACACTTCAAGACGCTTTTGCGCCTGAGTGGTTAATTGCCGCGCCGGGTCGTAAGTCAGGTAAGCATAGGCACGAACCTTGGACCGACCCACCCGCCCCCTGATCTGGTACATCTGGGACAGACCGAACATATCGGCACGGTGGATAATGATCGTGTTCGCCGCCGGGATATCGAGACCTGATTCAATGATATTCGTCGCGAGAAGGATGCCATACTGGCCTTCATAGAAAGCCGTCATGCGGTCTTCAAGCTCGGTCGGTGTCATCTGGCCGTGCGCGGTGATGACTTTGACTTCCGGCACCAGTTCTTTCAACTGCTCCTCGAGCTCCTGCATATCCTTGATGCGCGGACAGACATAGAAACTTTGTCCGCCACGATAATGCTCGCGCAGGATCGCCTCGCGGATGACGAGCGGATCGTAAGGCATCACGAAAGTGCGAATGGCAAGGCGATCGACTGGCGGTGTCGCGATAATGCTCATATCGCGCACGCCCGAGAGCGCCATCTGCAATGTGCGCGGGATCGGTGTCGCGGTCAGGGTCAGCACATGGACATTGGCCTTGAGCTCCTTGAGCTTCTCTTTCTGCTTCACGCCGAAACGCTGTTCCTCGTCGACGATCACGAGGCCGAGCTGTTTGAAGCGGATACCGGAGCCTAAAAGCGCATGCGTGCCAATCACGATCGAGGCCGTGCCCTTTTCAATCTCGTCCTTGGCGGATTTCATATCCTTCGCGCTGACGAGCCTTGAAAGCTGGACGATGCTCATGCCAAGACCTTTGAAACGCTCCATGAAATTGGCGAAATGCTGGCGCGCGAGCAGCGTCGTCGGCGCGATCACCGCGACCTGCATCCCGTTTTGAGCCGCGACATAGGCCGCGCGCATCGCGATTTCGGTTTTGCCGAAGCCGACATCGCCGCAGACAAGACGATCCATCGGGTGCCCGGACATCAGGTCCGAGAGAGATTCAGAAATGGCGCGCAACTGATCGTCGGTTTCCTGATACGGGAAGCGCGCCGCGAATTCGTTATAGGGCCCGGTCTGGATATCGAGCATATCGGCCTTGCGCAATTGCCGTTCGGCCGCGATTTTCAGGAGGCCTTCCGCCATCACCATCAGGTCTTTCTTGACCTTGGCTTTACGCGCCTGCCA
>JBEHYB010000136.1:0-3450 GCA_048498395.1 Pseudomonadota bacterium | reverse complement strand
GTAATAGACGTTCTTGACGCGATAGACCGGCCAGTCGGACTGTTTGAGAAACAGGCTGGTCGCGATCAGGATGCCGGTGATCGGTAACAGCGCGTCGGCAAGGCACAGGCGTAGCCCCGCGTATGTATCCGTCGCAAGAATGTCCGTCTGCATCTGCAGGCAAAACGCCGCGAGCAGGCTCAGGCAGATAATCGCTTTGTTCAGATAGGATATTTTAAAGGTCATTGGCGGGATCGGGCGGTGTTTCGCGGAATTTGCCGCTCAGTTTGAAAAGCGTGACAAGGTCGCCGGTAAAGATAAGCGGCAGGGCACTCAGAAGCGTTGCGAGAATACTTAATATCCCGACCTGTACCGAGATCATGAAGGCGCTTTCCATCGGCACGTTCAGGAATTTCAACGCGACGACAAACGCGCCTTCGCGAATGCCCCAGCCACCGAAACCGATCGGCAGGGAGGAAATCAGCGAGATAAAGGGGAGGATCGCGAGGAATTTGATAACATCGAATTCGAGCCCGATGGCTTTTGCCGCCATGCAGCCGGCGAGGAAAAAGAAGGCCTGCGCGAGGAGGCTCGAGAGGATAATGGGGAGCGCGAGGCGCGGTTTCTTCATCAGTTGCTTCAGGTAAACCCATGACGCGTTGAGGGTCGTGTTGCGCAGGATATAGGGTTTGAGGATTTTAAAACCTAAAACCGCGCCGACGATGCCCACGGGGATCGCGATGCCGAGGATCATCAGGAATTCATCGAGCATTTCCGGCGGGATCATTTTCGCGAGAACGGGAAGGAAGACAAGCGCGAAGAAAAGGATGGCAAACATCGTCATGACGCGGTCGCCGATCACGGCGCAGATGGATTTTAGGATCGACAATCCGTAATGCCGTGCGAGGAACAGCCGTAGCAGAACGCCGCCGACCGAGGTGATAAAGAGAAAGTTGGCGAGCTGGCTCGCGACGCTCATGGTAAAGGCGCTTCTGTAATTAACTAACTTTTGTTCAGCATTCATGAAATGCTCCCACCGCAGGGCGAGCATCACCACCTGACCCACCATCAGGAGCAGTGCGCCGGTGAAATATTCGGGGCGGATGTTGGCGATTAGCTCACCAACGGCCTGTTTATCCATACGGGTATAGAGAATGGCAAGGATCCCGATGGCCATCAGGATCTTGATTAAAAGCTTGTGACGGGACCAGAGTGAACGAGCGAAAGACATAAAAACCGGCTGAAAATTGCTTAGATTTAGCAGTTAGCAGGGGGGTCCGCCCAAGGTCAAGAGCGGATCAGGAAGGACGTTAAGTTATCTTGATTTTATTGCGGAAAGAGCCTATTTTCGCCCTCCAAAGTAAGGAAAAAACTATGTCGATTGTTGCTAACCGTCTGAGTAAAATTAAACCGTCCCCGACACTTGCTGTCACCAAGAAAGCATTAGAGCTGAAAGCCGCAGGCAAAGACATTATCAGTCTGGGCGCGGGCGAGCCTGATTTCCCGACACCAGACTGGATCATCGCGGGCGCGGAAGAAGCGATGAAACGCGGCGACACGAAATACACGGCGGTCGATGGAACGCCGGCCCTGAAGGACGCGATCATCGCGAAATTCAAACGCGATAATAATCTGACCTATGCACGCGATCAGGTCATCGCATCGACGGGCGGCAAGCAGGTTTTATACAATGCGCTGATGGCAAGCCTGAACCCGGGCGACGAAGTTGTCTTCGCGGCACCTTACTGGGTGTCTTATGTCGATATGGTCATTCTCGCCGAAGGCACGCCTGTCATTGTCGAATGCAAGATCGAAGATAATTTCAAGATGAAGCCTGAGCAGCTTGAAAAAGCAATCACGCCGAAGACTAAGTGGGTATTGCTCAATTCCCCGAGCAACCCGTCGGGCGCGGCCTATTCACGCGAAGAACTCAAAGCCCTGACGGACGTGCTGGTAAAACACCCGCATGTCTGGGTTATGACGGACGATATCTATGAACACCTAGTCTATGACGGATTCAAATTCCACACGCCTGCCGAAATCGAACCGGCTTTGTACGACCGTACACTGACAGTCAACGGCGTATCGAAGGCTTATTCGATGACTGGATGGCGCATCGGCTTCGCGGCGGGTCCATCAGCGCTTATCAAGGCGATGGGCGCGATCCAGGGTCACAGCACGTCGAACCCGAGCTCGATCTCGCAGGCTGCAGCCGTTGCTGCGCTGAACGGCGATCATACTTTCCTCAAAGGCTGGTGCGATACCTACAAGGCGCGCCGCGACATGGTCGTCGATATGCTCAATCAATGCGAAGGACTTAAATGTCCGAAGCCTGAAGGCGCTTTCTATGTCTATCCATCCTGCGCGGGCGTGATCGGTAAAACAACGCCACAGGGCAAGACGATTTCAAACGATGAAGACTTCGTGACATACCTGCTGGAAGAACATGGCGTTGCTGCCGTTCACGGCGCGGCGTTCGGCCTGTCGCCTTACTTCCGCATTTCATACGCAACTTCGACGGAAGCATTGAAAGATGCCTGTACGCGCATCCAGAAAGCCTGTGCGGAACTGAAAAACGGCAAGGCGCAAGCGGCATAATCTTAAAGGATCTATTGCATTATCGCAGGGCTTGGCAGCATTGCCTGGCCCTGTTTTGCATCGGGAGGGAAATCCTCAGGAATATCAAGATCTTCCATTTCGCGGAGCTTGATCTCATGGTTCTTGCCGAGGAAATCGGCGAGCTTCGCGAAGGTGTCGTGATTGTCCTTGATATATTTAATCGCGAATTCATCGAGCCTTTGCAGATTGACTGTCGTCGCGTCGAGAATATTGTCGGAAGGACGTATTTTTTTCGGCAGCGATTGCAGGTCGAGAGTCGGCGTCAGATTGTGCAGGAATTCTTTCCCGCCGAGCACGCATTCGACCACTTTCATTCCTTTCGAATAGGAATGGTTCGCCGTGCCTTTGACGAGATGCGAATTGAAAATAAGGCCCAGGAGGCCGCACTGGTCGAGTTCTTCATCAGAGAGGCGGCTCGGGCTGCGCGGCGCGCCGAATTCGATGAAGTGAACCGGGATATTGTCAGGCAGCCGGCTTTTATATTTAAGCAGCGCGAGATCGGCATCATAAAGATGGCCGAAATCGGAGAGATTGCCGATGCCGTCGATATGCTTGCTCTTGTAATGACCGGGGACGGCCATACTGCCGCGCATCAGGTCGCTGACTTTCGTTTCGGGATCGATGCTGTAAGTCGCATGACCGTTGATATCCATCAGCTTTGTGAACTGAATGGATTCATCTTCGGGTGACGTTGCTGAGACATTATGCGCCGATATCGCAAAGCTCCTGCGCATATCACCGAGGGTTAAATCACCGATATGCCTGTCGAGCGTCTGCTCCATGATCTTCTCATCGAGATAGATGTTCGGACCTTGCGCGCCTTTGGCGAAGGGGACGCGCAGCGTCATCTTG
>JBEHYB010000135.1:0-3458 GCA_048498395.1 Pseudomonadota bacterium | reverse complement strand
ATCGGTCCCCCGTAAGAATTATCGTTCGCGCCATTTTGTCATCGCGCGGCGTGCGAGGCAATGCGCTTTATTGGAACAGAGGCGAGTAGGGGCCGAAGATGCCATTGCAGACAGTCTTGTGCACGGTCTTTCCGTCTTTATTGGTGGCGGTATATTTGCGCGCCAGTTCATGGTCGTCGCACGCACTGAAAGCCGCGACCTTCCCGCCGCTGACATCGGTATAGCCGCGCTTTTCAAGATATTCAGCGCCGTCCGCTGCCGTGAAAGTGACTTGCTCCAGGGCGCAGACTCCGACTGCCATCGCGAAAACAAGGGCGGCACCGCCCGCTTTGAGGAGTAAGTCTTTCGTGTCCGATCGCATTGTTTTTCCGTTACGGTAAATGGTGACGATATCGTTTATTGATAAGCAGGATCGCGAGGTCCGAAAAGGCTATTGCAGACGGTTCTCTTCACAATTTTGCCTTCTTCGTTCGTCGCAGTGTAATGCCGTCCAATAGAGGATCTGCCGCAGCCCAGGCTGGGTTGAACGTCACCACCGCTGACATGTGTATAGCCTTGCTTTTCAAGATATTCGGCACCGGCGGAAGCGGGGAAGCTGGATTCCTGTATCGAAATGCCTACCGCAGCGATCGCGAAGGCGGCGGCGAGCGCGCCGAGTTTAATGAGTGTTTCTTTGTTTGGTTTTTGCATCATTTTCGGCCTTTTGGTCAATTTTTCAGACATTACGGTAAATATTACTGGTTAAGCAAGATTTTTCTTGTATAGGCAACCAAAAGGTTGCATAATGAATTTGTGACCATCGAAGAAGACAAGGTTTTCAAGGCTCTTGCCGATCAGAGCCGCAGGGAATTGCTCGATACGCTGCGCGAGAAAAGCGGGCTGACGCTGGGCGAGCTTTGCGAAAACCATGACATGAGCCGGCAGGCGGTCACCAAACATCTCGGCCTTCTCGAGGCGGCGGGGTTGATTGCCGCGGTCAGGAAAGGCCGCGAGAAACTGCATTACCTGAACCCGGTACCGATCCATGAGATTTACATGCGCTGGATCGGCAGGTTCGAAGAGACACGTATGCAAGCACTTTATAATTTGAAAGAAGCCCTTAAGGAGAAATAAAAAATGAGCACGCCACAACAAGTCTATAAAACCACGATCGCCACCACGCCTGAGAAACTGTGGGAAGCGATCATCAATCCCGAATTCACCCAGCAATACTGGTTCGGCAACATCAATTCATCCAGTTGGAAAGTAGGCGATAAATGGGAACATCTGAGCGTCAATAAAGACGACAGCCGGAAATATCCGCATGGCGTTGTCGAAGCCTTCGAACCGTATAGCCGTCTTGTCATGACATGGGAACATGTCGATTACGGCGCGGATATTTCACGCGTGACATTTAACATCAAGCAAACAGGCGACGCGGTTGAGCTGACCGTCATTCATGGCGATTTTATCGATGGTTCGGTAATGGCCGGGCAGGTTTCAGGCGGCTGGCCGCGCGTTATTGCCAACCTCAAGGAGTTTTTGGAAACCGGTCAGGTCGCCAACAACGTCAAGAGCAATTGCGCGGCTTAAATTATCCATGTTCAGGCACTATTCAGGAACTAGGCGAGGGCCCCGGAGGTTGGATAGGGCATTCAAATTTAAGCCTGAAAGGATAAACAATGAAATCGGTTAAATATCTGGCGGCGATCGCTGTGCTTCTAGGAGCTACGGCGGTCGTTTCGCATGGCGCTTTTGCATACGCCAAGCATAAATCCACCAAGGTCATTACCCAGAACGCCACGCCCGGCGACGTGAAGACTTCGAACGACGACCAGGGCATGAAACCCGAGGCCGCGCCAAACGACAAGGTCGGCACGATCCCGGGTGAATCCACGCCGGGAGATGTGAAGACATCGGACGATGATTCAGGGATGAACCCCGAAGCCGCGCCGAACGACAAGGTCGGCACCATTCCCGGCAAATCCACGCCGGGTGACGTGAAAACATCGAACGCCGATTCAGGCATGAACCCTGATGACGCGGCGCATGACAAGGTTATTGAGAATGGGCATGTGGTGAAGAAATAGTCTATTCACCACAACGCGCACAGCGGTTACAACATTCTTCCCTTAGCCGCAGTATCCTAGGTGATATTCGCTATGGTCTAAGGATTTTCTGTATGTGGCTTGTTCATCTTGATTTAGTTCTTTCTATCTATGGCTATGATGAAGGAAGATTTAGTTAAGCGCGTCTAAGCGAAATCCTCGTCGCTGAAAATCGGACGGATTTCAATCTCGCTCGGACCTGGCATCGGGTTCGGGCATTTTTTTGCCCATGCGACGGCTTCATCCATATCCTTCACGTCCCAGAACCAGTAGCCGGTAACGATATCGTTCGGGCTTCCGGGGAAGGGACCATTGATGACGCGGCGGTCCGCGCCGTTGAAAGCAACGCGTTTCCCGGCGGCAGATTCTTTGAGGCCACCGCAATCTTCCGGATTTTTCATGATCCCGGCCTTGATAAGCTCGTCATTGAACCTGCCCATATCTTCCATCATCTTCTGCATGCCGGTGTCGGAAAAATCGACACCTTTCTCGCTCCACTCGATCGCTTTGACGAATACTATGACGCGCATGGGGTGAGGTCCTTTTGATGTAGTTTGGATAACCAATGATCGTTTAATGCATAGCATGACTATATTTTACGGAAGTATCATTATGCATTTATAAGAATTAATGTTCCCTATATGTTCTTTTGACTTGTATACTATTTTAGAATGTTGCACAGTGAAACGTGCGAATCATCTGTTCTGGTTTCAACAAAACCATCATCTACATTAGGAATTTACAGTATGAAATATCTGGGCGGTCAAATATATAAAGGTGATTGCTTGGACGTTATGAAGCGTCTTGATGATGCTTCAGTAGATATGATTCTTTGTGATCTTCCTTATGGTACCACTCAAAATAAATGGGACAGTTTAATTCCGTTGGATCAACTATGGAGAGAGTACCGTAGGGTTATCAAACCTAAAGGTGTTATAGCTTTAACATCACAAGGTATATTTACTGCAAAGCTGATTTTAAGCCATGAAGAGTGGTTCCGTTATAAATTTGTATGGGTTAAGAGCAAGCCCACAAACTTTCTCAATGCTAGAAAACAACCTTTGCGCCAACATGAAGATATTTGTGTTTTTTATGGCAGCCAACCTAATTACCGTCCCGTAATGTCAAAAGGAGAGCCTTATAACAAAGGTGTCCGAAAAGCGCAATTTACTGGTAGTTACGGGGATTTTAAGCCTGTTCAGGTCAAGAGCGATGGTGAGCGATATCCTACAGATACGCTCTATTGCAAAACCGCAGAGAGCGAAACGGGAGGACGCGTATGGCATCCAACCCAGAAACCTGTTGCTTTAGGCCGTTATCTCATTCGTATGTTTACAGGCGAAGGGGATGTTGTATTGGACAATGCTTTTG
>JBEHYB010000134.1:0-3517 GCA_048498395.1 Pseudomonadota bacterium | reverse complement strand
TGGCGACGATGACGGGGGTTTCGCTCGCGAATATCGAGAGCGCGCTTGAGGCTTCGGCCAAGTTTACCTATGGCAGCAGGGATGCCATCGTCTCTGAAACAAGCGTATCGGATAAATTCAAACTCGATCTGATCAACATGAAATCAGGCGATAATTATATCAAGACCATTATCGATTCAGGCAATAAGCCAAGGCCATATGCGCTGCTGGTGACGGGCGTACCCGGTGTAGGGGTCAAGAGTTTGGGACGTTATCTTGCGGAAACCGCCGTGATGAGAACCAGCGAGTTCAACATGCGCGATCTTCTCGAACAGAACCCGACGATGCCGCATGAGATCAGGATCAAGGCGCTGTTTGACAGGGCTACCGACCTCCGTGAGTATCTGCTGATATCAAACGTCGATGCACTTGCACTCAATGCCAATAGCTCCTCGACTTCTTGGCGTGAGACAGGACTTGCCGATGTGTTCGTCAAATGCGCCTATAACCACAAATTGCCGATGATGGTGTCGTGTTATGACCCGACGATCGAGATTCCGTCCTTTATCCGGAACGCGTTCTCGCTCGAGGTTAGGCTTCTGCCGTTGACGCAGGAACAGTGCGAGCTTGCCTACAAGACCTATTTCGGCAAGGAAGCCGAGGATCTGACATTCCCGCAGAACCTGGTGCCGGACGATTTCTCGAAGACCAGCAAGGTCATTGCCAAGGAACTCAATGGCGGGCCGAAACAGGCCCAGATCGTCGAGAGATTGCAATCCCATGCGCAAAGCCGGGACGGGGCGGCACGCGTCGGTTTCGGGATCGGATAAATGGGTTTTGGGCCGGGCCGTAATATGGTATTCTTATAGATAGAGGATTTCAAAATGGCCCCGACCTATCTCGATCTGCAAGTTGAAGAAGCCCTGAAAAAAGCCAAGGGAAACCAGACCAAGGCGCGTACCAATCTGATCGCCATGGCGGCGGATGACCAGCGTCTTTTGATGGCGCTTGCGAAACCTTACCTGACGGCGATCGCGGCGCAGGCGGTCAATCGTTTTTCCTCGCAGGAGAAGAAAAAGAAAACCTCGTCCGGCGAAGTTCCGAATGTTCCAAAAGGTGTCAAGAACCAGGCCGGTTTCGGTCTCGATCTGTTGAAGGCGCTTGGCGGTCACAATGTCGCGAAATTCGGCCAGGAAGACGCGGCTCCCCCGATCAAGAAAAAGGCGGCATCGACCCAGCATGTCAATGCGCTGAAAATGATTGCATCCAAAAGCAAAACCAAGCCGAAATAAATAATAATGTTTGATGAAAATGAAAAACGGGATTTCCTGTCTCGCGCGGGATGGGAAGGGTCTGCCGAGGCGCGTGTCGGTGAAGACTGGTCGCAGCGCAATTTCTTTAGGCTGAGTAAGGGCGGCAGAACCGCGATTCTAATGCAGTCGGTGCCGGATGACGACCCTAGGGTCACACCGGGGCACAAGCTGGGCGACTATGTGAAGATTTCGACGTTCCTGCGCGGGCTCGATCTTTCCGCGCCGGAAGTGCTGGCGCATGACCTGCCGCGCGGCTTGTTGCTCGTCGAGGATTTCGGCGATCTGTCGTTGCACGATCTCTTCGTTCGCAATGACAGGAATTTGAAAGATTACTATCTCTATGCGACCGATGTGCTGGTGAAACTTTACCAGGAATCATGGGGCAACGCTTTCGGCTTGCCGGAATATAACGACACGCATATTCACAAGGGCCGCACGCGCGTTATCAGCTGGTACGCGCCGGCCATTCTCGGGCGGAAAAGTTCCGCCGCGCTTGAAGATGAGTATCTGGCGGTATGGGATGAAATCGAAAAATCCCTTCCAAGGCCGAAACAGATTTTCCAGCATGGCGATTACCACCCGCATAACCTGATGATCCTCGACAGCCGCATGGAGGCGCGCAAGATCGGGCTGATCGATTTCCAGGGCGCAATGTGGGGTGCCGCCGCCTATGATCTCGTCAACCTGCTCGAGGACGCGCGGCGCATCGTGCCCGATGATATCAAGGCCGCGTGCAGGGCGCGCTATGTCGAGAAATTAAGCGCGGAAGAGCGCGAGAGTTTCAATGCCTGGTATCCCGTGCTCGCCGCGCAGTTCCATTGCCGCGTGATCGGTCAGGCGATCAGGTTGTCGGTGCTCGCGGGCAAGACGCGATTGATGGAATATATCCCGGTGCTGCAACAGCATCTGAAACAGGATTTGAAGGCACCCGAGCTTGCGCCGCTCGCGCGTTTCTTTGAAGCGAACGGGATTAAATATGAGGCAGTGGAAGCGTTTGATCTGAATCCTGCGCTGTTTCCTGATGCCTGATCGCCGGCACCGTGATCGCGATGCCAAGGATAAACCATAGAAACCGCGTATAAAGAAGTTCGTGCATCACTGACATGACGGCGAAGGTCAGGAAGATGCCGATGGCGATGGAATTGAGCGCCTGCGTGTGACGGCTGGTGATTTTCATTTCCGTCGAAAGACTATAGAGAACCAGCCAGAAAAACACCGCGAAGACGATAATGCCAACAAGGCCGGTCTCGGTCAAAATCCAGATCGGGGTCGAGTCGATGACATCGAGGAACTGGCCGAATTTGGCGGGTTCTTCGAACTGGGTGGTGCCAAGCCCGGTGCCGAGGATGGGCGATTGCGCCCAAAGCTCTAACGCCAAGCCGTTGACTTTCAGGCGCAGCATATCGCTCTGGATATCGCCCGGTCCTTCCTTTTCTTCGCCGGTGAATTGTTTGACGAGGTCAGGCAGTTGTACGAACTGAACGTCCTGATGCTGTTTGAAGACGAAATTCGGATGGAGCATTGAGAAGATTCCGACGAGCAGGCAACCGGCGGCGAGGCTCGGCAACACGGCCTTGGCGAAATAGGCCCTGTTGATGAAGAAGAAAGCGGCTGTCTGCAAAATCCACAAAATCCAGCAGGAGCGCGAACCGATCTGGACATGTATCAATGGCAGGATGAACCAGAAGAATTTCTCGGCCCGTGCGCCGAGCAAAGGCTTTGACGACTGGCCGTAGAAGAACATCAATATGGTGACGCATAATGTCAGGAAGCCGAATGCGTTGCGGTTGGCGATCAGTCCCTTGAAAGGATAGGCGATGAATCCGTTGAGGAAATGGAAATCCTGCAGCGTGATGATAATGCTGCCGAGAGTGCCGACGATGAGAGTGAAGATGGTGAAGAGGCGGAAGAATTTATAGGTCTTGATTGATTTACCGTTATGCGCGAGCCAGGCTCCCCACAGGAAATAGGCGAGCAGGACGAACCAGCCGAGGAATTTATTGTGAAGCCCCCAGTTGGAAACCGCTCCCTGATGCACCGCCCCGGTATAGAGCGATACGCCAAGCACAAGTGTCATCGCGGCGAACCAGTAATAGACGTTCTTGACGCGATAGACCGGCCAGTCGGACTGTTTGAGAAACAGGCTGGTCGCGATCAGGATGCCGGTGATCGGTAACAGCGCGTCGGTTCCCGACTACATCCCGACCGATCCGCGCGCCTCGGCG
>JBEHYB010000133.1:0-3537 GCA_048498395.1 Pseudomonadota bacterium | reverse complement strand
TTACTATGTCGAAAAATGGGTCATGGGCCTCGATTACGAAGTGCGCGGCGAAGAACATATCCCGAAGACGGGCTCATTCCTCGTCGCCGGGAAACATTACTCAACCTATGAGACCTTCAAAATTCACCTGCTGTTCCGCGATCCGGCCATCATCCTGAAACGCGAGCTGGCTCTGATACCCATCTGGGGCTGGCTGGCGCTTAAAGCCGGTATGATCGCCATCAACCGCAGCACCGGCGACAGCGCGATGAAATCGATCATCGACGGCGCAATCCGCCTTAAAAAAGAAGGTCGTCCGATTGTAATATTTCCACAGGGGACGCGCGTCGATCTCACCGACACGCCGGAAAACAAACCGTATAAATACGGAATCCTGCGCATGCAGGAAGCAACCGGCCTGCCGATCATCCCCATGGCGACCAATAGCGGCCTATACTGGCCGCGCCGTTCTTTCTTTGTCAAACCCGGCAAGGTCATTTTTGAATTCTTTCCCGCGATTCAGCCCGGCCATGAATTGAAAGCCGCCCATAAAATGATGGTCGATGTCATCGAGGAAAATTCGAAGCGACTGGTTCAGGAAGCTCTGGACAAAGAAGCGAAATGAACAGGCATCTGCAAAATCTTGTAACGCTGATTTCAAGCCTCGTCATCCTTGCCTTTATAGTCTATGGCGTTATCTGGGTTTTGATCGCGCGTGAGATGACCCGTAATCTCGACGATATCTGGAACAATCAGGAACGATACCGGATCGTCATTGCGGGCAATGAGCCCGCCATCACCGGCTTCCCTGCGCCGCCAACAATAACATTTTCGGGCAGCGTCACCGATCGCAACGGCCTGATTTATGCCTCGCCGGCATTTATCTATCGCGGCTTCCCGTTGCCTACACAGGCGATCACACTCGAAGCCCCGCAGGGAATTGATTTCTCCGGCCCCGTCCTGAGAACCCCGGTTCATCTCGATATGCTAAAATTGCGCGTGCGCATTCCGGCGGGCTTCCCGACGAAATTCGATGCAACGACCATCCGCGCCTGGCAGCAGCAGGGCGGCACACTACCCGTCGAGGATCTCGAAGTCCTGCGCGGCAGCCTGAAACTCGACGGCTCCGGCTATCTCAATCTCGATGAAAAATTGCAGCCTTCCGGCATGCTCACCGTCAAGCTGACCGGCATTGACGATTTGCTCAATGAACTCGTCGCCAATAAAACCATCGGCGAGAAACAGGCGCTCATGGCGCAAAGCCTGCTTAATCTTATGTCACAAAAGGACACGGCCACGGGCGAAACATCGATCACAACCGGCATTCGCATTCAGTCGGGCGGCGTATTCCTCGGCCCGCTGCGCGTCGCCTCACTCCCTGAATGGCGCTGGACGAATTAATCTCCGTAGTTCAGCGGTGACGGATAACCGCCCAGTGACACAGCCCCAATCGCTTCAAATCTCTGGTCCGTGGGCAGAAGATATTCGTCGATCTCCATCAGGACTTTCCCGTTCGACTCGTAAACTTCGCGCACTTTAAACAGATGCTGCGCCTCATTCAGATGCCCTGAATCAAAGGCGATAAAGGACCGGTCGTCGTCTGACGTATCGAAACCGGCCTTGGCGACGACGAGAGCCGGATGCGCGTCGTATTTATAGTTTTCCTTGTCGCCGAACGGCAGGCGTTGAATGATCTTCAATGACGGATCGGCAATCAATGACAGCCACCACGCATCAGGCTCGCTCTCTTCCGGCCATGGCAGCACGGCGAAATTGACCTTGTCGCCCTTGACCAGCTGCAACGCCTCAAGCGGTGAAATGATTTTCTGCATCGGCAGGACGGTGCCGAAATAATCGCGCGCCATGTCCCAGTATTCGGGCAGTTTCTGGTTTACGGCGACGCTCAACCCTGTCTGCAGCAAAGAAATCGACCCGACAAGCTCACGCCAGATACGCACGATCGTCTCCTGCGGCAACGGCGCGCGGTGGCGCTTGATCAGACGGCGGATCATCCGCGCTTCGCGCGCGGGCTGGACGATCTGGATGCCGTGTTTCTTTTTCTCGGCGGAAATCTGCATGACGAGATCGGCACGCTCCATCAACAAATCATGCACCTGATTGTCGAGCGCATCGATGCGCTGCCTGATCGTGTCGAGTTCGGGTGATTTATACATCTCTCTACCTTCCAGTTATCTACCAAGGGGAACAGGATTGGGAATAAGGTTGCTACGGCCGCGCACTTTGACGCTCGCGCCGCTCGGCACGTCAACGCCTGCATATAACTGCTTGCTGGCCTCGACCATATGGAGCCCGGCAAAAGCCGGCATGGTGTAAGGCCCGATGGCTTCGAACGTATGCGCCGACCTGATGATCGCGGCGCGGCGCAATGGCGGCACATATAAAACCGGCTTGTTGCGCTCATAGACAAAGAGATTGTCGCGCAGGATAGAGCGCAACTGGTTCAGCGAATATGGCGTTCCCTGACCGAACGGCGACCATTCGGCGCGCGACCAGAAGCCGACGCGGTTCGGCGTGATGATCAAAAGCCGTCCGTTGCTTTTCAGGATGCGCCAGATCTCCTGTAAATTCGATCTCAGCAATTCCGCATGTTCGAGCGAATGGATCAGCAGCACCTTGTCGACTGAATTCGTCTCAAGCGGCAGTTCAGACTCTTCCGACAATACCGTCAGGTTCTTTTTTCCTTCCGGCCATGGATAAGCTCCCTGCCCTGCGGGCGTGACGGCATAACAACGATCCGCGCTTTCAAGAAATGGTTCCAGATAAGGCTGGGCGAAACCGATACCGGCAATCTTTTCGTTTTTACAATCACCCCACCAGCTTAGAACATGGCTGCGCAGGATGCGCCGGACCATATAGCCCGACTGACTGTTATAAAAAACTTTAAGATCGTAGATAGAGCGGTACATTAAATTACAGGATTGCTTCTAGTTGATGGATCAGAGGCTTATCCGCCTCTGGCATCTCCAGACTATACAAATCCTGCACCGGCATCCATTTCAAATTCTGGCCTTCGCGCCCGTGCGGTTCGCCTTTCCACACACGAATGGCAAAAACGGGCATCAGAAGGTGGAATTTCTCGTAAGTATGCGACGCGAAACCGACACCGCTCATGCAACACGGCCTGGTCTCGATCCCCAGCTCTTCCTCAAGCTCGCGCATAAGCGCATATTCAGGCAGCTCACCCGGGTCGACCTTGCCGCCCGGGAATTCCCACATCCCCGCCATGTGCTTGCCTTCCGGACGCTGCGCCATCAACACCTGTTTCTTGCGGTCGATAATCGCGGCGGCCGCGACCAGCACGATCGGCAGGTTCGGCATCAACGGCTTCGGCGCGGCCAAAGCTTCAGCGCAGCTCATGAATTTTTTCATTGTGGATTCTTTAGAAAACCTGGACTTCCGGTCCAAAATGGCGCTGCATGCTAAGACCGAGTGTCGCGCGTAATAACGCGCCCTCGGTTGTTCCTGCATTCAATGCAGCTTCCTTGACCTGCGCCACCATGGCTCGGGGCATGAAAGCGATCCGCAGAACCATATTGT
>JBEHYB010000132.1:0-3731 GCA_048498395.1 Pseudomonadota bacterium | reverse complement strand
CGCCCGTGCCGTTTGGCAGTTCGATCATGCCGCGAACGGTCTGGTCGTTTTGTTTCGGATCGATGCCGAGATTGAAGGAAACTTCAACAGTTTCATCAAACTTGGTCGCTTTTGCTTTCTTGAGGATTTTGACAGCTTCTTCCAGCGTGTAGAGTTTGCTGCGGTCAACCAAAGCATTGGATTTTTTAACGCGTTTTGAATCAGCCATCTTATGCTCCTACTACTTCTACGCCCATCGAGCGTGCGGAACCGACAACCATGCGAACAGCGCCTTCGAGGTCTTTCGCATTGAGGTCAGCCATTTTTGCCTTGGCAATCTCTTCGGCTTGCGCGCGCGTGATTTTGCCAACCATCGTGCCTTTACCTGTGGTCTGGTGACCTTTCTGGATCTTGGCAGCTTTCAGGATGAAGTAAGAAACCGGTGGTGTCTTCAGGATGAAGGTGAAGGAACGGTCTTCGAACACAGTGATAACCACTGGGATCGGCATGCCTTTTTCCATTTCCTGAGTCTTCGCATTGAATCCCTTACAGAATTCCATGATGTTAACGCCGTGTTGACCCAGAGCCGGACCAATTGGCGGAGATGGCGTTGCGGAGTTCGCACCCACCTGTAGTTTGATATAGCCTTTGATTTTCTTGGCCATGATATCCTCCGTTAAAAATTACCCTTTCGGGCGGTGAAGGTTCGTGGTGCGGCTCCATCTGGCAACTAAGTTTGACGGACAGCCTCCCACGAGACTGGCTGGTTTATAGGGGTTTCAAGGGGCTAAAAGCAAGGATTATTCGCATTTAAAGTCGACCTGGATCAGAAAATACGACATTTCCCTGATCGCCGAGGCTTTCCGCTCCGGCATAAAGCCGAAATTCTCCTGTCGCGGGTCGAAATCCGGGCAATCATGGGTTTCCGTCAAATGCGGGAAAGGGGCCAGATCGTCATAGGAAAAATCGTCCAGGCCGTAACCGTGCGGATTGAAATCGGCCGTCAGCCTCCGGTTAAAAGGGGTCGGGTTGATAAGATCCAGCGGTTTTTCGGGAAGGCCATAACGGCCGCCTTTGATAAAAGCACCCTCCCATTCAACGGGTGGTGTCCGGCGTAAATCCGGATTGTGCGCAACAAGCCTCAGCTTTTCTTTATTACTCATTATACTCAACCTGTTCGTTTTTCTTTGATTTGAACATAGTCGGGCAGAGCGGGTCAAAATAATTTCTTGCCCTTTCCCGTTATATTGTTATTTATTATGGCAATAAGTGAGTAACGATGAATTTCGAAACCTTTGATATCGACCAACCATTGAGTTTTCAGCGTGTCGGAAATCCCGATTCATTAAGAAAAATCTTTTTGCTGCATAGTTCAGGTCGCAATGCCGATTCAGAACAACCGCGACTAGCGGCCACGCGCCTCACGACCGACATCAAAAACGCCGAAGTGATACTTGTGAACGGGATGGTGAAAAAAGCAAAACCCCATCCTGTGACCGGACAGGTTGCCTATGACTGGGGAAGTATCGCACGCAACCATTCTCTGGAACCGAAATTGATCGAAATCATCAGATCATTTAATGCCACAGCCGAGAACACAGTTTTGTTCGGACATTCTGAAGGAGGGTTCAGGGCGGCAAGGCTGGCCTATCGCAATCCGGGTCTCGCTAAGCATGTGATCCTGCATTCTTCCGCATTACTGTTCGATCACTTCAAAGGACATCCGGCAGAAGGAAATCCCGTAAGCTTTGATACGATTATCTCACCGACGGATCCCTATCTTAAAATGCCAATAGCCATCGGTGCGATCTTCCACGCGAAGAATTCTGCTTCTCTAGCGCATCAGGGACATATCACAAAGACGACTTTTGCGAGAGGCTTCAATCACGCGATCACCGAACGTTCTCTGGATACATGTGTAGATATCCTGAAACAGCGTCTTGGTCTCGATTAGAGACAACCGCAGCAAAAGAGCCCTGCTTACGCAGGCCGTGGAAGTTCCGGAGAAGGTTGTTTCGGCGTTTCGTTGCATGTCGCATCGCCCAGCAAACCATGACCGAAAGCCTCTTCCATGCCGCATTCGCCGGCAGTGGACGGTGTCGGACTGGTCTGGACCGCGAAAACTTTGCCACAGGCCGGAGTTTGCAAATAGACGTGAGGGTATTTTTTATCGGTACTCATAACACTCTCCTGCTTCGATCAATTACTACTGGACGTAAGGACCCGGAATATCGGTTTGCACTGTTTTCGCAGGCTCGTCCGAATAAGGTCCCTGAATAACCTGCGGCGCGGTTCTGCTTCTTGCATGTTCGTCATGCTCTGCATCGAGACGCTCGTGATATTCCGCCATATGCGCCGCGAAACGCTCAGGCTCCAATGCATGGAAAGCATCTCTTTGCTGATCGTTATGCACGAAAGCGGACACAGCCTTATCGGCACCCCAGACCTGCTCGCGCTCTTCTGACGTGAAGTCTTTCACGATCTTGAGCACATGGCCGCCGCAGCCGCCTTTGACGAGCATATAGACATTTTCCGGGCGGCTCAGGACGCGGACCTGGTCGACGCGCGGATAAGTTTCGAGAACGGAGAGAATTTTATCGCCGGCGTAAGCGCCCATGACCACATCGTGAATAACCTGGTCGTCATTGAGAACAAGGCGCGCGACTTTTCTGAAATGCGCTCCTGATTCAGAAAGCCTTACAAGCAGCTCGGCACCATCGCCCGGATGGCTTTTAAAATAACTCCGGCGCTTGGCTTCGTCGCAGCAAATGCTTTCCGCGACCTGTTTTTCGGAATGGGTAAGGCCCGTCTTGGCGGGTGAATTGAACAATTTAAGTAACACGCAGTAAGTCCCTCTTTTTTTAAATTATGAGGCAATCTATCAAATACAGGAAAACAACGCCAAAAAAATCGTAACAAAAAGGCCCGTAGACGGAAGTCCCGGGCCTGATCATATGATGAATTCTTAATATTAAACTTTTTCGACCTGTGAGAATTCTAGTTCGACCGGGGTCGCGCGACCGAAGATCGAAACCGAAACCTTGACGCGTGATTTCTCGTCGTCGACTTCCTCGACCATACCTTCGAAGGATGCGAACGGACCTTCCATGACTTTGACTTTTTCGCCAATGTCGAAAGTGATCGTGTTTTTTGGCTTCACGCCGCCTTCCTTGATCTGGTTGATCAGGCGCTCGGCTTCTTTCTCGGAAACCGGAACCGGCTTGTTGCCAGCGCCAAGGAAGCCCGTGACTTTTGGTGTATCTTTGACAAGGTGCCAGACTTCGTCTGTCATTTCCATCTTGGCCAGAACGTAGCCCGGGAATACTTTGCGTTCGGAATTGACGCGCTGTCCGCGCTTGATTTCAGTGACCTGTTCGGTCGGAACGAGGATATCATCGAGCTTGTCGTCGAGGCCCTTCTTCTTCACTTTTTCGCGAATGGCTTCCGCGACCTTGGCTTCAAAGCCAGAGTAAACATGCAGAACATACCAGCGTTTTTTGAGAGCGGTCATATGGACGATCCTTCCTTATCTCTTATAATCCAAGCAATTTACGGATGATCCACGCCATCAGCTGGTCTGCCGTAAATAAAAATATCGATGCAATCGCAACCATGATCATCACGGCGATCGCGCTTTGCGTCGTTTCAGCGCGTGTCGGCCAGGTCACTTTTTTGACCTCTGCGCGGACTTGCTTAAAAAATTCAACCGGTGCGAATTTGGACATCTTAAAATCTTTCTTTTTCTCCCAGCA
>JBEHYB010000131.1:0-3797 GCA_048498395.1 Pseudomonadota bacterium | reverse complement strand
GGAGCATATCAATAGTGCGGTTCATCATATCCCGGGATTGTGTAAACATCCCCAGGTTAGCCTCATAGGTACGGCTGGCTTCGCGCATATCCATGGTTTCGACCAGCGCGTTGACGTTCGGCATCTCGACATAACCGTCTTTGTCAGCTGCCGGGTGGCCGGGCATGTATTTCTTCTCAAAAGCGGCTTTGTCCTTGGACACTTTGTCCACTTCGACCAGTTTCTCGCCTTCGGTCTTGTCCATCGTGTTCTTGAAGGTGATAACCTGGCGGTTATAAGGTTTTTCACCCGGCTTGGTCGGCGCGGTGTCGGCATTGGCGATGTTCTGGGCGATAACGCGAACGCGTTCGTTCTGGGTTCTCATCCCCGCGCCTGAAATCGAAAGAAGACTGAACATATCTGACATGGTCTTATCCTTTCCCTATTCCTTAACCACGACGACCCAAGGACATACGGATCATATCCATATTGCTTGAGTAGACGTTGAGCATGAGGTTGTAATTCATCTGGACATCGTTGGCCTTGACCATCTGTTCTTCGACATCCACGCCGTTTTTGTCAGGCGTTACTTCGTAAGTGGATTTTTGTTTTTCGACGCGCGCATGCAGCTCGGCATTCGCAGGCTGCATATGGCCCGGCTCGGTCGAAGCCAGCGTGACCGGCTTGACGCTCATGGTTTTGGACTTCGATACGTTATCGAGGGTCGTGCCGAAATCGATCTTGCTCAGATCGCTTGGCGTATAATTAGGCGTATTGGCGTTTGATATGTTCTGAGAAATAACTTTCTGCCTTGTCTGCAGATAGTTCATTTTTGCGCCCAGCGCCTGGAACAGTCCGATATTTTCGGTTGTCATGACCCTTACCTTAACCCTATGTTCGTCTGGTCTTAATTTTTTAAGTCCCAGATGCTTATTAACCCGTTACGGGAAGTTGCACGCTTCATGCCAGATTCAAACACCCCGATAGATGAGTATGACGATGGTAAGAAACCGCCTGCAAAAGACGATCTAACCCCTTCAAATACAAAGAAAATACCCAAAAACCAGACGGCGGTCGCCATTACCGCCAATGAGGACGGCCAGGGCATTCCCCGCATTACGGCCGCTGGCAGGGGCAAACTTGCCGAGCAAATCCTGCAACTGGCCTTCGAAAACGGGATCAAGGTCCGGGAGGACGGCGCGCTGGCCGAAATGCTGGCCAAGATCGAACTGGACAGCCCGGTCCCGAGCGAGGCCTTTTTCGCTGTGGCCGAAATCCTTTCCTATGTCTATCGTGCCAATGGCCAGCCGAATCCCTTCGATGCCGTCCTTGAAACGATAAATTCTGGGGATGAGAAGCCAGAATAAACATAAATGTCATCCTGAGCGTCAGCGAAGGATCTAGCCTGCTCCAGGCAGGATTCTTCGGCCTGAAGGCCTCAGAATGACAGCAACTTTATAGGACTACAATTATGCAATGGACTGAATATCTGCGTTTTGCGATGGCCTTTATCTTCGTCATGGCCCTGATGGGAGGTTTGTTCCTGATCCTCAAACGCATGAACCTGAGCGCCCTGCAAATGCCCGGCAACAAGAGGCGCCTGCGGGTCGTCGAGATGATCATGCTCGACAGCCGCCACAAGGCCGTCCTTTTGCAGCGCGACGATAAAGAGCATCTTGTTATTTTAAGCCCTACGGGTGAAACTGTCGTTGAAACCAGAATCGAAGCGCCGGTCCATGATCAAACTCCAGGCTGACAAAATCTTCTCATCACTCCTGACTTTCGGACGTAAATTCGGCACAAAATTTTTGATGGTGTTCGCCGCGACGAACATGATCATGCTCGCGATCGTGCTGATGCATCCCGCTTTCGCGCAGGTCGTCTCGCTCGATCTCGGTGGCAATAATCCGGGCACCGTCTCCGGCACGGTCATCCAGCTCGTCGCGCTGATGACTGTTCTCTCGCTCGCGCCGTCGATCCTCATCATGATGACATCCTTCACGCGCATTATCGTCGTGCTGTCATTCCTGCGCTCCGCTATCGGCCTGCAACAGACCCCGCCGAATACCGTCATGGTCTCGCTTGCCATGTTCCTGACTTTCTTCGTCATGGCCCCGACTTTCGAAGCCGCCTATAACCAGGGCGTAAAGCCTCTGATCGCCGAAGAGATCGACGAGACCGAAGCTTTCAACCGCTCGGTCGAACCGTTCAAGTCTTTCATGATCAAGCATGTGCGAGAGCCTGACCTGCGCCTCTTCATGGAGATTTCAAAAACGCCTGTGCCGAAAGAGCCGGTCGCCACGCCTTTGCAGGTGCTCGTCCCCGCCTTTATGATTTCGGAACTCAGACGCGCGTTCGAGATCGGCTTTATGCTCTTCCTGCCGTTTCTCGTCATCGATATCGTCACCTCGTCGATCCTGATGTCAATGGGTATGATGATGCTGCCACCGATCGTCATATCGCTGCCGTTCAAGATTATTTTCTTCGTGCTGGTCGATGGATGGAATCTGGTTGCAGGCGCGCTGATCCAGAGTTTTGACGTTCCGCCCGAAGTCGCGCCGATCCTGTCGGCACCGCCGCTTGCGCCGGGCGCGACACCGTCGCCTTAAAAGGTCGTCTTAAAACTTAAATATTGTCGATGCTTGGCAGCTTGTACGGCACCGGCATCTGGTAAAGACGTGTGCGGTCATGGTCTTTTAATGGCGGCTTGCCTTCGATGATCGCCACGGCATCCGTGTATGCGAAATGGAGCGCAGGTATAAGGATCTTGCCCATTGAATCATTGCGATCCCATGAGATACCAGCCGTCGTCAGCCATTTCTTCATTCCTTTTTCAGGATTGAATCCACTCTCTGAATCATCGTGATAGCTCGCGCAATCGGCAAGATAGCTGCGCGCCGCCTTCAAAAGATAGACGGCCTGAGAATCCTGCTGACTCGGTTTACCGATATCGCCTTCATACTGAAAGCTGTCGTGCAGCTTGTGTTCGATCTGAAACATCAGGACACGGGCGATGGCGGGATTTAATGCATTGCGCTCGATAGCGCACAGATATGGCTCATCGGCTGCGCGCGCAGATGGAATTTGCATGACTGCTTCGTTTAATGCTGCTGTTAACACATAACCCTCTTATTCTTATAATTTCGTAAAATGAAAATATTCCACATTTGAGCGAATTTGACCATTATTTCCTATGTTGCCCTGCATCATTAGGAAAGCGTGATTTATTTAACTTTTATGAGCTGAATCAGTTGGTTGTGACCGGAGGAACCGCAGGCTTGGGCGGCTGGACCTCCTGCGCGCCGGAGGTATCGGCCTTGGCCGTCGCCTCGCTATTATCCTGACGCGAGCTGTCGACGAATCCTTTGAAGATTTCGGTTTCCTCGATGATCGAATTGATCGTGTCGCGGTCGGCGAGCAGCGCGCTCTGGCGCGGACGCGTCACGACTTCGAATTGTTTCGCCTTGTCGGTCGCCGCCATCGCTGCCGTATATTTTTCGCGCAGGTTCGCGAGCACATATCTGTTATCAGCAAGATAAAGAGCAACCGCCCAGTTCAAAAGCGTACCGGCATCTTCGGCGCTCGCCGGGCGGCTCGGCGAGATATCGACTTTCTTGATATAGGCTTCGAGAGAATCCGCCGCATCCTGCCAGCGTTTATTCGTCCAGCCGATATCGGCGCGCAGTTTCAAAACATCAGGGCTTTGTTCGAGCGTCGCAAGAACCGCAAACGCCTCTTCCGGTTTTTTCTGCTCGGACAAGGACTGAGCCTTCAGCATCGCGATCTGGCGCACAAGCGCAGGGGTCGCAGCAGTATCT
>JBEHYB010000130.1:0-3800 GCA_048498395.1 Pseudomonadota bacterium | reverse complement strand
TGACATGCTCGCTATTGGTTTTAATGTAACCTCTGGCATCGGTTTCAACGCCGGCTTTGTCGAGGTCCAGAGCGTCGGTATGCGCCGCACGGCCCGTGGCGGCGAGGGTCAGTCCCGCCTCGATAGCCGTACCGTCCTCGAGGATCACTGAATCTTTCGTGATCTCGCGAACCTTGCCGTTCAGGAAGAATTTGATGCCCTGTTTTTGCATCTCAGCCAACAGGTGATCCTGAAGATCGATATCGAAACCTTTGAGCAGATGATCGCCGCGATGAACGATCGTGACATGGCAGCCGATGCCATGCAGTATATGCGCGAATTCAAGCGCGATATAGCCCGCGCCAAGAATTACGACATTTTTTGGCAGGGTTTCGAGTGCGAACATATCGTCCGAGGTCAGGGCGAACTCAGCGCCTTTAATGTCCGGTTTTAAAGGCTTTCCGCCGGTCGCTATAAGAATGCGTTCGGCGGTGACTTCGCGGCCGCTGACGATGACAGTGTGGCTGTCCTTGAATTTCGCGAAGCCTTCGAAGATTTCGACCTTGTTGATGTTGAGGATATTGCGGTAGATGCCGCTGACACGCGTGATTTCGCGGTCCTTGTTTTCTTTCAGGGTCTTCCAGTCGAATTGCGGTTTTGAATTCCAGCCGTAATTCTGCGCCTCACTGAAGCCCGCGCCGTAATCCGCCGCATAAGAGAAAAGTTTTTTCGGTACGCAGCCGACATTGACGCAGGTGCCGCCGAAATGCGTGCTCTCGGCGATGCCGACTTTCGCGCCGAGGGCCGCAGCGATACGCGCGGAGCGCACACCGCCCGATCCTGCGCCGATTACGAAATAATCGAAATCATATTTCATTATTTTCTTTCCATCTTTTGTGTAGCCACAGCCATTGTTCGGGATGCATTGTAATCCATTTCTCAAGCATCGAATGGGCTTCGTTGACTATATCTGTAATGTCACGGCCTTTCGTGGGTAAAGGCGGATTGATGGTCAGGCGGAAATGTGCGCCGTCCAGGCGCTCAACCTGCGCGGGCAGCAGGAGGCAATCGAATTTCTGCGCGAGCTGGGCAAAGGCGGGGCTTGTCATGGCAATGCGGCCGAAGAACGGCATGGCGAGCCCCTGATTGTATTTCTGGTCGATCAGGATCCCGATGCGGCGGCCCGATTTTAATGCAGACATGATATCGCGCATGCCCTGGCTCGACTTTGGATAAGTCTGGATTTTGCCGTGCAGGCTGCGGTATTTTTGCAGGATTGTGTCTACGTACTTGTTATTCGGCGCGCGGTATATCAGATCGAGCGGGACACCGGCATGCAAAGAGCCCGGCCCGGCGATTTCCCAGTTAGCGAGGTGTCCGGTAAAGAAGATCGCGGGGTCCTTCGTGCCGACAAGCGGTTTGATATGTTCGAGACCTATATATTCAACGCGGTCGTTCATAAGTTTTTCAAGATGCGGATATTCGGCGAAAGTGCGGCCCAGATTGTCCCACATGCCACGGATAATAGCCTTATATTCAGCTTCGCTTCTGCCGGGAAGCGAGTATTGAAGATTGCGCATCGCCTTGCGGCTGGCGGCGAGATTTGCGCCGATGGCGCGTCCGACAAAACCGCCGATCGCTGAAGCCGTATCAAGCGGCAGCATCCCGAACAAGCCTGTCAGAGTGGAGACGAGGCATGCCTCCACAAAATACCGGAAACGTTTCATGGATTTATTTTATCTTTTATAAAAGTCACCAGTGAATCCGGATTTGAGAAACGGATTTCAACGGGCAGGGTGTCGATGAGATCTTTACCGGAGAATTCGAGAAGGCGCGCGAAGTCTTTCTGTGTGGTGATAAGTCGGGCGTTCTGCGATGTTGCAAGTTCCACGAGAGTTTCGAGGTCTTTCCCGGTATAGTCGTGATGATCGGCGAAGGCTTTGAAATCGATGATTTTCAGATTGGCCGCCATGAGCGAGGCTTTGAATTTATCTGGATAGCCGATGCCGCAGAAAGCGATATAACCGGTCTCTTTCGAGAGTTTATAGTCGGCGACGATTTCAAGGCTCGCAGGGAAAACAGGTTTGTTCGCGGGCAGAGAATCTTTCACATTATTTTTGTCTTCGCCGATCAGGATAAAGGCATCGGATAGATCGTAGCCGTCTTCGAGCGGTTGGCGTAGCGGTCCCTGCGGGATC
This sequence comes from Pseudomonadota bacterium, assembly GCA_048498395.1. Classification (GTDB taxonomy): domain Bacteria; phylum Pseudomonadota; class Alphaproteobacteria; order Micavibrionales; family Micavibrionaceae; genus Micavibrio_B. The sequence goes on along the minus strand of JBEHYB010000130.1, from coordinate 1,623 downwards.
ACGGCTTTGTTGCCAAAGCCCTGCGCGCCATCGATAACGCAGAAGGTTATGTTTTTTTGCAGCGTATAATTCTGCATCCCGTCATCCATGATGATGAGATCGGCCCCGAGGTCCTGCGCAAGGATGCCCCCGGCATAACGATTGCGCGAGACGATGGCCGGGGCGTGGCGCGCGAGCAGAAGGGCTTCGTCGCCCCATAATGCCGGATCGTGGGAGTCGTCGACGCGTTCTGGGCCTTCGACCTTGCCGCGATAGCCGCGTGTCAGGAAGAAGGGAGAGAGCGAAATTTTCTGGTCCTGGAGGAGTCTTAAAAGCGCCAGCGCCGTCGGGGTTTTTCCCGATCCGCCCGAGACGATATTGCCGACGCAGATAACAGGAATGGAAATTTTCTGCGGTTTGGAATTCAGCCTGTGCCTGCGCCCAAGTTTCGTATAAAGCGCGGCGAATGGCGAGAAAACACCGCCGGACGATTTTTGGCTGTACCAGAATTTCGGCGCTTTCATGGTGATACTTTCGGTGGCGGAAGATGGGCTTCAAGAAATACCGGTTCCAGCTCGTCGAGAACTGTTTTTAAAACGCCTGCTTTCGCGCTCGCGAAAGAGAGGCCGCGTTCACGGAGATTTTGTAAATCTTCCGTACCGCTCAGGAAATGCGCGATCATCGGCGCGAGCTCTGATGAATCCTCGATGCGGATCGCGGCGGCTTCTTCGTTCATTTCCTCGTAGATGCGCGCGAGATTTTGAATATCGGGCCCATGCAGGACGGCGCAGCCGAGAAGGGCGGGTTCGATCGGGTTATGCCCGCCGCCGCCATCTGCGCTGAAACTCCTGCCGACTACTGCCAGCGGTGATGTTTTATAAAAAAGTCCCATCTCGCCCATCGTATCGACAATATAAACCTGATCCTGCGCTGAGGGCAGGGTTTTATTCTCGCCGCGCAGAACGCCTTTTAATCCGGCAGATTCAATGGATTTAAGCACGCCATGGCGGCGGTTCGGGTGGCGCGGGGCGATAATGGTCAGGAGCTCCGGATATTGCCGGCTTAATTCCTTATGGGCGAGGGCGGCGAGCTGTTCTTCGCCGTCATGCGTGCTGGCATAGAGCCAGACAGGGCGCGTGCCGATAGATTTTTTAAGCGCGGCATAGTTATCTTCATTTATGGCGAGAGGATTGGCGGCGTATTTTATATTGTCGCTGACGACGACGCTGTGCGCGGCGAACTCGGAAAAATAGTCCGCGTCCTGTTTACTTTGGGCGAGGATCACAAGAAACACGGAGAGAAGTTTTCGCGCCATCTCCGGTGCGCGTTTCCAGTTTTTGTAGGATGAGGGGGACATATGCGCATTCAAAAGCGCCGCAGGGATGCGGCGTTTTTTCAGGAAGGTGAGCATCGTCGGCCAAAGCTCGGACTCTACCCAGAGCGCCAGGCTCGGCTGCCAGTGATCGAGAAATCTGCGCACCCAGTCAGGATGGTCGAGCGGCACATATTGATGAATGGCGCGCGCAGGGAGTTTCTGCGCCAGCAATTCGGCGGATGTTCTGGTGCCGCTGGTAAGGAGGATATTCAGTTGCTGGTTCTGCGCGAGCATCAGATCAATCAGGCTCAGGACCGATTGTGCTTCGC
>JBEHYB010000129.1:0-3885 GCA_048498395.1 Pseudomonadota bacterium | reverse complement strand
CAGCAGGCTTACGCCGTTCAGCTGCAACAGCAAAAAGAGGCTTCCAGATCTGCGGACGTGATGGCAACCATCAATTAATGTCTAAAATGTCGGATTCCCGTAAACACCATCGCTAAACCGCGTTCGTCGGCGGCGGCGATTACGTCTTTGTCCTTGATCGAGCCGCCGGGCTGGATGATGGCGGTCGCGCCTGCGTCAGCCGCGGCGAGCAATCCGTCCGCGAAGGGGAAGAAAGCGTCCGAAGCCACGACCGTGTTTTTAAGATCGAGTTTGGCTTCGCCGGCTTTCCAGGCGGCGATCCTTGTGGAATCGATACGGCTCATCTGGCCGGCCCCGATCCCGAATGTCATCAGGTCTTTGGCATAGACGATCGCGTTCGACTTCACATGTTTCGCGACCTTGAAAGCGAAGAGCATATTATCCATCTCGTCTTTTGACGGCTCGCGTTTCGTCACGATCTGCAGGTCCGGCAATTCGATACGCCCGGTATCTGCGGTTTGCAGCAGGTATCCGCCGGCAATCGTTCTTAAAGTCATACGTGAAGTTGACGGATCGGGCAGGGAATTCGTGACGAGTACGCGGACATTCGGTTTCGCAAGCAAAAGCGGTTTTGCGTCATCAGTAATGCCCGGTGCGATGATAACTTCAGAAAATACTTTAAGTATCTCGGATGCCGTTGCGGCATCGAGCGGACGGTTCAGCGCGATGATACCACCAAAGGCAGAAACGGGATCGCAGCTCAGCGCGCGCTGATAAGCCTCGAGCACGGTCGCGCCCGTTGCCACGCCGCAGGGATTGGCATGCTTGATAATCGCTACGGCTGGTTGCGAAAATTCAGCAACCAGTTCAAAGGCTGCATCGGTGTCATTGAGGTTATTGAAGGATAGTTCCTTGCCTTGAATCTTCTCGGCGGTGACGACACCGGGGCGGTTGCTGCCGTCTGAGTATAACGCTGCGGCCTGGTGCGGGTTCTCGCCGTAACGTAGCGTATCTTCGCGGCTGGCGGTAAAGGTCAGCGTATGCGGGAAGACCTCATCAAGCTGTTTCGAAAACCAGGCGGCAATGGCTGCGTCATAGCTCGCGGTCGCGGCATAGGCCTTGCCGGCAAGCCGTTTGCGGGTATCGAGGCTTGTGCCGCCGTCTTCGATCTCAAGCGCAACAATCGTGTAATCGGACGGATCCGTCACGACGGCGACGAATTCGTGATTTTTGGAGGCTGCGCGGATCATGGCCGGGCCGCCGATATCGATATTCTCGACGCAGGTGTCGTAATCCGCGCCTTTGGCAACGGTTTCACGGAAAGGATAGAGATTGACGACCAGCAAATCGATATCGTCAATGCCGTGGGTTTTCTGCGCCTCAATATGCGCGGCGTTCGAGCGGATGGCGAGCAATCCGCCATGGATTTTCGGATGCAGCGTCTTTACGCGGCCGTCCATAATTTCTGGGAAGCCGGTGACAGCCGATACATCGGTAACGGGCAGGCCGTTTTCAGACAGGTATTTCGCCGTGCCGCCGGTCGAGAGGATTTCCACCTTCGCACTGATAAGGGTTTTTGCAAATTCGAGAAGTCCCGATTTATCGGAAACGGAGAGCAGGGCGCGTTTTATTCTGATACGGTCTGGAGCGGTCATAGAGGGTCCTTTGAATTATCAAGGACCTTAGCAATGATGAGGGGCGCGCGAAAGCGGGAAAACGGCTAAAATTGCGCTTTATCAGGTTTTCGCGGCGGTAGCGGCGGGCGTGGGCACGGTGGGGGTCGCCAGGGCAAGTGGTTCGGGTTCTGGAGCTAGGTCGGATCAATCGATCGTATCTGGTTTAACCAGTGAGGAATTTGCTGTTTAATTTCTTTTTTGAGCAGTTTTTTTTGCTCTGTGCCCTTCCAAAGCAATACGTCGCCACCCGAAGCTGTGACGATCTTTTTTAAGACATCTGTTTCATAAGGCGGTTGCAGCGGATTAAAAACATAATCATTTGCAAGGCCCTGAATAAAAAACGCATTATCAGCCTGTGATTGAGCCGGCTGGGGAATGGCAGCGATACTGCGGGGATCGTCGTCTAAAAGGACAGGCAATACGCTTGCGCCAGCGGTTTGGAGAATGCTGGCAATGCTTTGTTCGTAGGGATATATGTCCGCCCCCGGATCGTGTTGATTGCTTTTTCCAAATACGTGCATTTGACCGCAATGCTGGATATAGATTTTCGCTTTTGATCTTTCTGCATGGAGCATTGCATTTTCTGCAAGCGTGCGATTTCTTTCATAAATGATATCGGGATTTTCCAATGTTTTTGGGGTAAAAAACATACCTCTGCGGATGTCGTTACATGAAAAAGAAATTTCATTGAAATAAAGAAAGAGCTTTAAACTGCGTTCGCTTATGGCTGCGGCGGTCATGTCGCTCTGGTTGGCGATCATAAGCTTCAGAGCTTTCTGACCGTCAGGATCCGAAGCAATAAGTTTATCTAGATCTTCCGGTGAAAGCGGGGAGTTAGCGGTGTGCAGTAATTGCCCGATAAAATCGCGCGCATATTCAAAGCCTATGGATACACGCTGCGTAGGATTTTCAAGTTGCCGGTCAAAAAGATTTGCAATGAGATGTTTTAAAAGAACCCTGTGAGCAGGTTTGTTATGATTCTCGCCCACAACGACGAATAAAGGGGTTCCCGAAGGAAGATCGGTCAGTTCATCTTCAATTTTTTGCAAAATTGCTTTTGTGAAAGGCCGAAGATCGTAAGGGTCAATTTTTGCACTCATCAAGGTGCAATATCATTTTTTATAATAAAAAGTCAAAATTCTTTATCAGGCTTTCGCGATGGCGGCGGGGGGCGCGGGCGGGGTTGCTATCGCCAGCGGTGAATCCGACTGGACGTAGAGGCCGCGTTTCTCAGGCATCAGCTTGAATTTCTCGGTAATGCCGAGAACGGTTTCCGCGCCGCCGAGCAGCAGGAAGGCATCTTTTTCCATCTGTTTCGCCATGCGGTCAAGGACGTTGCCCTTGGTCTTTTCATCGAAATAGATCAGTACGTTCCGGCAGAAGACGATGTCGAAGGTGCCGAGCTTGCTCATATCGGCGAGCAGGTTGAAATTGCTGAACTTGATCATGTTGCGCACTTCGTCCTTGAGCTGCCATTTCTCGTTCATCTGGGTGAAATATTTCATCAGGAACTGAATAGGCAGTCCGCGCTGGACTTCGAATTGCGAATAGATGCCCTGACGGGCGATATCAAGAATGTCGTCGGAGATATCGGTGGCGATGATCTCAAATTTCCAGCCCGGCATCAGATGGGCTTTTTCCTTGAGAACCATGGCGAGCGTATAGGGTTCCTGCCCTGAAGAGGCGGCAGCGCACCAGATGCGCAATGTCTTCTTGCCGGCGCGCGCTTTGAGCATGTGCGGCAGGATCGTATCTTCGAACAATTGAAATGGTTTCATATCGCGGAAGAATGATGTTTCATTTGTCGTCATCGCTTCGACGATGTCTTTGACCAGCTTCTGATCAGGAATCGAGCGCAGTTGCACGGCCATCACGTCCATGGACGGGAAATTCCATTTCTTGGCGACAGGGGTCAGCCTTGAATCCAGCAGATAGGATTTATCAGGCGTAATGACGAGGCCCGACTGTTTGTAGAGAAGATCTTTGAAGAGTTCGAAATCAGCTACTTTCATTTCATCACCGCCTTGCGCACATAGGTGCCTATTTCGGGCAGTGGTAATACAGCCGAACATAATCCATCAAGCGCGACCGCGCCTGGCATGCCCCAGACGACACTTGTCGCTTCATCCTGTGCGATCACCCGACCGCCTTTGGCGACGACTTCGCGTGCGCCTTTTAATCCGTCCTGTCCCCAGGCTCAGCCGATGCGGATGGAATGATCGGTCAGGTA
>JBEHYB010000128.1:0-3906 GCA_048498395.1 Pseudomonadota bacterium | reverse complement strand
GCTCACGACATCGCATGTGGTGATGGGTTATGCGATCGGTCTTCCTGCCTATATCGCCGGTAAGGTCTTCGCTTCGATCTTCTGGGCGCAGCACGACACGATGACCCCGGTCAAAATCTCGATTGCGAACTCCATTCTGAACACCGTCCTGTGTGTCTGCTTCATCAAGCCGTTCGGGATTGCAGGTATCGCACTGGCGACAGGCACGTCCGGCTGGCTCCAGCTTTACCTTTATAGCCGCAAGCTCAAAACCGTTGAAATCGCCCAGTATGACGAGCGCTTCCGCACCGTATTCCCGCAGATCGCGCTTTCATCTTGCGCGATGGCGATTGTTCTGGCAGTTTTGTCTTATGTCCTTACCCCATGGTTTCACGAGCACTCGATCAAAAAACTGCTGGCAGTGGCGGCGCTCGTTGGCGTAGGCGCAGTTACCTATATTGGCGCCGTCTGGTATTTCGGCATCGTCAAAATCGAAGAAATCAAAAAATTACTGAATAAGAGAAAGATCAAAAATGAAGAAGCGTATTCTCTCGGGGATGCAACCGACCAATAGACTCCATTTAGGAAACTATCTGGGCGCGCTTCGCAACTGGGTTAATCTTCAGCATGAAGGTTACGAGTGTCTCTACACCGTCGTCGATCTTCACGCGATCACCATGCCGTATGACCGGGATGCACTGGCGCAATCGACACGCGAGATCGCGGCGGCCTATATCGCCGCCGGTGTCGATCCTGAAAAATCAGCTATCTTCCCGCAATCCGCGATTGCCGATCATCATTGTCACCTGATGTGGTTGCTCGCCACAATGACGCAGATGGGTAAGCTTGACCGTATGACCCAGTTCAAGGACAAGGCCGGCAAGAACGCGGAGAAAGCGGGGCTTGGCCTTTACGCTTATCCGGTCCTGATGGCGGCCGATATCCTTGTTTACAAGGCGACGCATGTACCGGTCGGCGAAGACCAGAAACAGCATCTTGAACTGGCGCGCGAGATCGCCGGAACGTTCAACCATCGCTATGGCACCGATTTCTTCCCGCAGCCCGAGCCGCAAATTCTCGGTGAGGCGACGCGTGTCATGTCCTTACGCGACGGAACGCAGAAAATGAGCAAGTCGGCCGAGAGTGATATGTCGCGTATCAACCTGACGGACGATGCCGATATGATCGCCGACAAGATCAAGCGTGCGAAAACAGACCCTCTGCCATTGCCGGAGACGGTCGATGAGCTGAAAGAGCGTCCGGAAGCGAACAACCTGATTACGATTTATGCAACGCTTGCGGATAAGACCAAAGCGCAGGTCGTAGCCGAATTCGCCGGACAGCAATTCTCGCAATTCAAACCGAAAATGGCAGAATTGTGCGTCGAGAAGCTTTCGCCGATCACGACTAGAATGCGCGATCTGATGAATGATCCGGGTGAAATCGATCGTATCCTCGCGCGCGGTGCCGAGAAAGCCCGCACAATCGCCGATCCGGTGATGCGCGATGTCACGAAGCTGATGGGTTTCTGGAAGCCGTAGGGTTTTTATTCTTTTTTACTTACTGTCATACCGGTGAAAACCGGTATCCAGTTGGTCCGTTCTATCTGGATCCCGGATCAAGTCCGGGATGACAAAAAGAGGGTAGATTGAGAGAATATTATTAACCTTTGTCTATTTCGTTCGTCGATTCTATCAGTTCGTTCGTCGTTTTTTGCGGGAATTTCACTTCTTTTGTCATTCTGAGGCAAAGCCGAAGAATCCTGCTGCTTTAAAATGAGATCCTTCGCGTTGCTCAGGATGACAGGAACTGGTGATGTTCTTACTAGTTCGTTCGGCGTTTTTTGCGGGATTTCTACGTTTTTCTTCCCCGCCGGGGGTAACCCTTGGGGAAGTCCGGAAAGACCGGCTGCCTGCGATGCGTGGCACGTCCATAAAGTATCAGCTTTAAGACGAAAATTCAAACTTTACCCGGCGATCGTTACGCCGATAAGTTTGCCGATACCGAACGTGAGTGCGGCGGCAATATAGCCGATCATCAATTGGCGAACGCCCGAGAAGAAAAATCCGCGGCCCGTAAACAGCGCCGTTCCCATGCCGATGGTCAAAAGCCCCAGCCCGCTGATGATGAGTGCGCAGGTGACAGCTTCGTTGCCTTCCATGAAGAAGAAGGGGGCTACAGGAAAAATCGCGCCGACAGCGAACAGGAAGAATGAGGAAATGGCGGCGGTCCATGCCGATCCGCCAAGTTCATCGGGATCGATACCGAGTTCTTCGCGCACAAGCGTATCAAGCGCCTGATCCTTGTCGCCCATCAGCCGCCCCGCAAGCTCGGTTGCCTGATCTTCGCTTAAACCCTTGGCCTGATAGATCAGGATCAATTCCTGTTTCTCTTCTTCGGGATTATTCTCAAGTTCCTCGCGTTCGCGGTCGATCTGTTTCTGGTGCAGTTCGCGCGATGAATTGACGGAGAGCCATTCTCCCATCGACATCGAGCAGGCACCGGCCATCAACCCTGCAAGTCCTGTTAGAAGAATGGTTGATGAATTGACGGCAGCCCCGGCAACGCCCATCACGAGCGACAGGTTCGACACCAATCCGTCATTCGCGCCGAGCACGGCGGCCCGCAATTCATTGCCGCCGAGGAAATGGCGTTTCTCAAGTTTGGCAACCGACGCGCCGCTCATGCCTGTCTTGGATCTCTTGGAAAGGGCTTTCAAAACATTGGCGTGATTTTTTTCCTCGCGCGGCATCGAGGAACCGGTGACTTCCGACTGGCCGTGATATTTATTGCTGTCCTTGCGTTCGATATTGGCGAGGCTCGGCAGGATAAAGCCCGACCCCATGTGGCGGCCCAGCCAGATCATGATGCGGATACGCCTTGAAACCTTCACGGAGTGGGGATCGCCACCGGCCTTTATCATCTGTTCGCGCCAGAAAGCGGCGTGTTTGTCTTCGATCGCGGCAAGTTTCAGGTAAATTGAGGCAGTTGCCTGATTTTCTTCATGTTCCGCCATAGAGCGGTACATGGCGGCGGCATCTATCTCGCCCTGCAGGTTATCGCGGTATCTTTTCAGATTAGATGGGGTCATTAACACGCTCTTTTAAAGGGATTCTTTTCAAGGAATGCATTGTAATCGCTGCTATTGAGAAAAGTCAGTCAAATTGGTATGATTCTTAACAGGTTACGACATTAGGTTAATTAAGGGTAATATGAAACGCTATATAAAAATTTCAGCCATGCTTATGGCATTGTCGTTTTTCACAAATGCGGCGCATGCCGATTATTTCGCCTGGGCGGATGAGAAAACCGGGTTGAGCGCAACATTCCCCGACAGTTGGAAAATTATCGCGAACCGGCAGCCGGACCATGTCCTGACCGTCGCGCTGCCGTCGGGTGACGACAAGGCGCAATGCATCATCCGCGCCGATATCGATAAAAGATTTTTGATCTATCCGAACCAGTACCGCAAGGATGTCCAGCACGTCGCTTTCTCGAAAGATTTCTGGAAGGATTACAATGCGACCTATCAGAATATCCAGACGCTCGGCTATGGCGATGAAACGGGACTGGGCAAGGGCTTTGCCTCGACGGAAATGATTACCTATACAACGCCGCCGGACGAGCCGTTTGAAAACCGCGCGGCGATCATCTCGGTCACCAATTACTACGACAAGACCTATATCGCCGAATGTTCCTCGACGCAGAATTCATACCAGAAATATGCGACGGCGTTTTTAAGCTTCATGAAGACCATCGATCAGGAAAAAGCCTATCATGAGCTGACGATCGGCAATCACCCGCGCAACTTCATCAATGAAGGCACGCTGGAGTTCAAAGACCGTAACGGCGTAAGCACGGGCCGTTATTAATCAGGTTTTGGTTTCCCCGCGAAAGCGGGGATCTTTTTTTGATTGAGCTGAAGAT
>JBEHYB010000127.1:0-3948 GCA_048498395.1 Pseudomonadota bacterium | reverse complement strand
ACATCGCCCCGCGGCCCCTGAGCCGCCTTTCCTACCAGATCATGGGATTGAATTTGATGGCGGTCCTTATTCTGGTCGCCGGCGTATTTTATCTCGACCAGTATAAACAGGACCTGACCACGGCAGAGACGGAAATCCTCGCGACCGAAGCCCAGCTTTATGCCTCATTGATCTCTGATAACGCGACCGAAGGCGGGCAAATCGATCTTTCAAAATCCGAGAAACTTCTCGTCACCTTCAGCACGCAAAAGACACAGCGCCTGCGCCTCTTCTCACCGCAGGGTGATTTGCTGCTGGATACGAAAACAGCCGATCACTTGCCGGAAAATCCTCTCGAAAAAGCCCTGCCGGGATGGTTCGGCACGCTGAGCGACACAATCTTTTCTTTTATCACTCACTTATTCTCGATCACTTTTGAACTTCCGCTTTATCCCACGACACAGGATGCAGACATTAAGTCATTTCCGGACGCGAAGGATGCGCTCGATGGCAGTTTAAGCCTGAGCGCGTGGCAATCACGTGACGGCGGGCTAATTCTGTCGACAGCGGTTCCCGTTTCAAAGAGCGGCCATATTATCGGGGCCATTCTGGTGACACGCGCCGACACCAAGATAGAGCATACTTTCGCCGGCATGCGGATCAGCCTTATCAAATTCTTCTTTGGCTCACTGTTGATTACATTATCCTTCTCGCTGTTCCTGTCTGCTTCCATCGGCCACCCATTGCGCAAACTCGCGAGCGCGGCACAGGCCGTGCGCGAGGGGCGCGGCAAGATCGATGTCATTCCGGATTTATCTTCCCGTGAAGACGAGATCGGCGAATTATCACTCGCCCTGCGCGAAATGGCCGAAGCCCTGCAGGAACGTATCGACACGATCGAGAAATTCGCGGCAGACGTATCGCATGAACTTAAAAATCCGCTGACCTCCATGCGCAGCGCGGTCGAGACGCTGGAGAAAATTCATCGCGAGGAAGACCGCAAGAAGCTGATGGGCATCATCCTTCACGACCTGATGCGCATGGACCGCCTTATTTCCGATATCTCTCATGCCTCAAGGCTCGATGTCGAACTTTTACGCGATGTGCTGATCCCGACCGAACTGCAGAAAGTCATTTTGCCCTTGATAGATGCCTATCAAAAGCCACTTGATCGCGAAACTTCACAGGGCAGCATGCCCAACAGCATCCAATGCGAGGGGCTGAGTGGAAATATAAAAGTTCTGGGGCAAGCCGCAAGATTATCGCAGGTCTTCCAGAACCTGATCAGTAATGCGCTGTCTTTCTCGCCGCCAGACACGCCGATTAAAATCTACGTCAAGCAGGGGCCTGAATTTGTGAATGTCACTGTCGAAGACAGCGGTCCCGGCATTCCCGAAAATCGTCTCGAGAAAATCTTCGAACGGTTTTACACCGAACGCCCGAATATGGAAGAATTCGGCTCGCACTCCGGCCTTGGTCTCTCCATTACACGCCAAATCGTTGCCGCGCATGACGGTACCATCACCGCCGAGAACCGTTTGGACGATGCTGGCAAAGTCATCGGCGCGCGGTTTATCGTCAGATTGAGGCCGGCATGACAAAAGATACCATCTTTATTGTCACCGGCCTTTCCGGCGCAGGACTATCCTCAACATTGAAGATTCTTGAAGATCTTGGCTGCGATGTTTTTGACAATCTGCCGCTTGCACTCCTGAAGCCGCTTCTCGAAGAACAAAAACCTCATCACCGCCCGATTGCCATCGGCATGGATACGAGAACCCGGGATTTCGATCCCAGCAAGATTCTATCGGCTATCGAAGCCCTGAAATCAGGCCCTGACTGGAATGTGCATACGATGTTCCTGACAGCCGATGATGCGACATTGCTCAAGCGCTTTACCGAAACGCGGCGTACCCACCCACTGGCGCGTGATCGCGCGATCGCCGATGGTATTGCCACTGAAAAATCATTGCTCTATCCGCTTAAATACAAGGCCGATATCATTATAGACTCATCTGAATTTTCAATTCACGACTTACGCCGGACAATTGAATCTCAGGCGGCAGGCATTCGCCAGAACCGCCTGAATATCAGCGTCATGTCCTTTGCCTATCGCCACGGCGTTCCACGCGAAGCCGATATTGTTTTTGATATGAGATTCCTGCAAAACCCGAACTGGGTGCCAGAACTGAAAGATTTGACGGGACGCGATAGGGCTGTTCAAGACTATATTGCGACCGATAAAAATTTCGCAGGCTTTATCTCAGGACTTGAGAATATTCTTGGCATTACCATTCCCGCCTATACGCATGACGGTAAAACTTATCTAACGATCGCCTTCGGCTGTACGGGTGGCAGGCACAGATCCGTCTGTACGGCAGAAAAAATTTCAGGATGGCTGAAGAATTCAGGCCATCCCGTCAATATCCATCACAGAGAACTTAAAGCTGAGAATTAAAGCCCGAAATCTTTTTCAGGACCTTTAGGTGCAGGTGCTGCAGAAGCCGACTGGGCTTCTGCTGAGGCATTCAGCCCATTAAATTTCATCGCCATAACGTTCCGGATATAATCATCGCCGCTGGCGGCTGCGCAAAGCATACTGTAATCAGGCATCGAATTCCCCTTCCAGAGTCAGGATTGCATTTTCTTTTGATATTCCTTCACCGCTATAGGTATAGAAAATAACCTCGGAACGCGCACTATCTTCGGCTCTCGGTTTGCGATGAAATAAAAGGCGTGTTTTTGTTTCTTCGCCCAGAGGCATCAGATCAGAACCGCCATTGAGAAGCGTAATCAGGTTCATGACTTTTTTCTCGGTGAGCGCAACGCTCTCTTCACGGTCCAAAAGTGTGTAGTCGCCGACCGGGTGTAACGCGCCATCAGCCTCTTTTTTGCAGATCAAAAATGAGCCCTGGAGGACCGGGTTCGGACGATAGGTAAAATTCGGTTTAGTTTCAGTATGTTGCATATAAGAATACCCTTGCCGATATTGCCTGAAATACTTGCAATTTATGGCTTATACCCCTAAATCTAGCATCGAAACCTTAAAGCCCCATTAAATAGGAAAAATAAGATTATGAGCACTGCAGCAGCGGCCAAGGCCGTCTCCCAAGATTACAAGGTAAAAGACATTTCCCTCGCCGAATGGGGCCGTAAGGAAATCACCATTGCCGAAACCGAAATGCCGGGCCTGATGGCACTGCGCAAAGAGTACGGCAAGTCACAACCGCTGAAAGGCGCGCGCATCGCGGGTTGTCTGCACATGACGATCCAGACTGCGGTGCTGATCGAAACGCTCGAAGCCCTCGGCGCTTCCGTCCGCTGGTCATCCTGTAACATTTTCTCGACGCAGGATCACGCAGCAGCAGCGATTGCGGCAGCCGGTACATGCGGCGTTTTCGCCTGGAAAGGCCAGACAAACGACGAAGCCGAATGGTGCATTCACCAGACGATCAAAGGACCGAACGGCTGGACACCGAATATGATCCTCGACGATGGCGGCGACCTGACAGCCATCATGCACAAAGACTATCCGGAGCTGATGAAAGACGTAAAAGGCATCTCTGAAGAAACGACAACGGGCGTTCTTCGTCTTTACGAAATGGCGAAAAAAGGCACGCTGGCCGTTCCTGCCATCAACGTCAACGACTCAGTCACCAAATCCAAATTCGACAACAAATATGGTTGCCGCGAATCTTTGGTCGACGGTATCCGCCGCGCGACGGACGTTATGCTCGCCGGTAAAGTTGCCGTCGTCGCCGGTTTCGGCGACGTGGGTAAAGGTTCTGCGGAATCCCTGTCATCCCAGGGCGTTCGCGTTCTCGTCACTGAAATCGATCCTATCTGCGCGCTGCAGGCCTGCATGGAAGGCTATGAAGTCGTCCTCATGGAAGAAGCCGTCAAACGCGCCGATATCTTTGTGACAACAACAGGCAATATCGACATTATCACTGTCGAACATATGCGCGG
>JBEHYB010000126.1:0-4108 GCA_048498395.1 Pseudomonadota bacterium | reverse complement strand
GGGCGGATGCCATGATCGTCACGTCGGAGAGCATGTCCATGGTCTCGGAAGCCGCCACGACCGGAAAACCCGTCTATACGGTCGATCTGGGCGGGGCGCGCGCCCGTCACCTCAAAATGCTCGAAAACCTCCGCAATAGAGGAATTATTCGTAACTTTGAGGGCGAAATAGACGAATGGTCTTACGAAGCCCTCAATGACGCAGCCTTGGTCGCCGGGGAAATTCGGCGGAAAAGCGGGCTTTTTTAGAAATTGCCGCTAGACCTTCCACCCCTGACATTTTAAAAGTTCTTATGTCCAAAACCATTGAAACCAAAGTCCTGATCATAGGCTCCGGCCCTGCCGGCTATACAGCCGCCATTTACGCCGCGCGCGCCAATCTTTCCCCTGTTCTCGTACAGGGCATGGAACCCGGCGGCCAGCTGATGATCACCACCGATGTCGAAAATTTCCCCGGCTTCGCCGATATCATCCAGGGCCCATGGCTCATGGAACAAATGAAGGCGCAGGCCGAACATGTCGGCACGAAACTCATTCAGGACATGATCCTGAACGTCGATTTCTCCAAACGTCCTTTCGTCTGCAAGGGCGACAGCGGCGACACCTATGTTGCAGAAACAGTCATCATCTGCACCGGTGCAAAAGCCCGCTGGCTCGGCCTCGAAGGCGAAACGACATTCCGCGGCCTCGGTGTATCCGCCTGCGCGACCTGCGATGGATTTTTCTTCCGTGGTAAGGAAGTCGCTGTTGTCGGCGGCGGTAACTCCGCCGTTGAAGAAGCCCTGTTCCTCACGAGCTTTGCGAAAAAAGTCACGCTCATTCACCGCCGCGACAAACTGCGCGCCGAGAAAATCGCGCAGGACCGCCTGTTCAAACATCCGAAAGTCGAGATCATCTGGGATCACAGCGTCGAGGAAATCCTCGGCAATAAGGCTGGCACGGACAATCCGGGCGTAACGGGCCTTCGCCTCAAGAACACCAAGACCGGCCAGGCGCAAACTATCAGTGTCGACGGCGTTTTCATGGCGATCGGCCACGATCCGGCGACCGAGCTTTTCAAAGGCCAGCTGAAGATGGATGAGAGCGGCTATATCCTCACGACACCGGATTCAACGGCCACCTCCGTGCACGGTGTTTACGCCGCCGGCGATGTCCGCGACAAAACATATCGCCAGGCCGTAACAGCCGCCGGCATGGGATGCATGGCTGCGCTGGAAGCCGACCGCTTCCTGCTTGCATCCGAAGAGATTGAACAAAAACATGCTGCCGAATAAGGCAACAGGGGGACTATAAAATGGATTGGGACAAATTACGCATTTTTCACATGGTGGCTGAAGCCGGAAGCTTTACCCATGCCGGTGAAACACTGAAACTTTCCCAATCCGCCGTCTCGCGCCATATCAGCGCGCTTGAAGAAACTCTGGGCGTGAGCCTTTTCCACCGTCACGCACGGGGCCTTATCCTCACCGAACAGGGCGAGCTTCTGCACAAGACATCGCGCGATATTTTCGGCAAACTTGCCATGATCGAAGGCCAGTTGCACGACACCAAAGACCGCGCGGAAGGCAGCATTTCAATTACGATCGCCGATTTTATCGGCGTTTTATGGCTTGCGCCGCGCCTGAAAGAATTCAAGGCGCAATACCCGGAGATCCAGATCTCGCTGCTGTTACAAGACCGCGTTTTGAATCTTGGCATGCGCGAAGCCGATGTCGCCATTCGTCTTTACAAACCTGAACAACCCGACCTGATCCAGCGCCAGCTCGCCTCGATCGGCTTCTCGATCTGCGCCGGCAAGAAATACAAACCGAAACAGGGATTGCCGAAAACGCTCGACGAACTGAAAGACCATTCGCTGATCGCTTACACCGAACAAACCCTGTTGCCATTTGAAAACCCGAACTGGCTATTGGATCTGGCCGGTATTCCGGTCGCTGACAATGCGAATGTCACCCAGATCAATTCCATCACCGCGATCCGCCAGGCCGTCAAAGGTGGTGCCGGTATCGCCGTCCTGCCGAATTTCATGATCAAGGACGATCCCGAGATCGTGACGATCCTCAATGATATTAAATCCGAAAAAATCGACATGTACTTCGTCTACCCCGAAGAACGCCGCCATTCCAAGCGCATCGCCCTTTTCCGCGATTTTGTGCTGAAACTGGTCGATGAAACCGATTTTTAAGTTTAGACCTACCTAAAGTACTGATTTTAAATGTAAGTTATGCGTTAGCCACATAGCTGTTATAATTTTATTTCACTGGACGATGCAGCGCGAAAAGACATATAAGCTCCTCGGACCTTATGGTCCTTTACGTCTCCCAGACGTGAAACCTCCCTGTTCAACTCGCCGGGCGTAAGCCCGGTTTTTTTTGTCTTTTTTTGCCCATATGACAGGCCGGATATTTTCGGATAGAATATTAATACTGCTCACATATTCTCTATTCCCGCCCGTATAAATGACCCAAAATTCCGATAAAGCGCCCAAAGCCCTTAAAAAGCCCCTGATCGCCCTGTTTACCTACGGCGGCGGCATGCGCGGGTTGATCCCTGCCCACTTCATGCAGAAAATCGAAGAGACGACCGGACTGCATATGGCGGATATGGTCGATATCTTCTGCGGCCCGTCTACGGGATCGATTCTCAATGCCGCCATGAATCACCCGCACCCGTATGAACCGAACAAGCCTAAATTCAAGGCGCGGCACATGGTGCGTTTTTATGAACGCGAAGGCACACAGATTTTTCCGCAGGATGCGTTTCGCTCTTTCCGCAGTCTGATCCATGATTTCAACAACCGCACAATGCGCATCGGGCAACTGGACCGCTTGCTGAAACAGGGCCATTACGAACAGGCCAATCTGGGCCGCGCTTTACGCGCTTTGTTCGGACGCACCAAATTATCGGACAGCCTGCAGTCCCTCGTCATCCCTGTCTATAATATCGACGGCAATTACCCGACGCTCGCGAAGACGCAAACCGCCGATCATCACGCACCGGCAACTGCATGGAATCTGGTCAATGAAGGCGGCCACGCTGTCTGGTTAAAAAACATCAAGTTCGACGGTGCGCTGAAATATCATTCGCCGCCTGAAGTGACTTTGTATGACGCTGTCATGGGCAGCACGGCGGCACCGACTTATTTCCAGTGTCACAATTTCCTGATGCGCCCGAACGCCGTCTCGCCCGAACGTGAAGTCTCGGCCATCGACGGCAGTATCTACGATAATCCCTGCATGTCCTATATGGGCGCGCTGCGCCACCATATCCCGGCTGATCGCGACCTGATCTTCATCGTCATCGGCACAGGCTATGCAAACCGTTCGATCGCCAAGGAAGACTGGAACCGTTTCGGCTCGATCGGTGTCGTCGATCCGAATAACGACATGCCCCTGATCAATATTTTCTTCCATGCTTCCGAGTCAGCCCTGTACGAAGCCTATACGGACGAAATGGGTGAAAAGACTTTCATCTTCAACAAATCGATGGTCACTGGGAAATATGTCGATGATTTCCCGTCGACCGACATCGACGATGCCTCACCAGAGAATGTCCGCCGCCTGCGCAATTTCTTCGAAATGACTTTGGAAGAAAACCGCAAGAAATTCGAACAGATGTGCGATCTCCTCGTTAAGAACTACGAATCGCGCCAGGCGGAAAAAGGCGAACCTGCTGCGCCGCCAAAACCGGCTCCGCGCGCGCATCGCGGCCTTAAATTCCTCAATCTCACAAAAAAGACGGTTTAACCCGTCCTTTTTGTTGCTTTGCATAAAGACGAATCAAAATTTTTATAGTCTTATTATGTCAGTCTTATCACTGACTGCTGAGTTGAGTTCATGGCCCGTTCCCAAACACCCTATGCTCATATCGTCGCGAATTTTTCCCCCGGAGGCGTTCCGGCCGGAATAACCGTGGGCCATTTCACATCATTCATTGAAAAACACACCGGCATCGCCATCAGCGACCTGATCGATTTCGGCATCGCCTCCTCGGCCGGCACCGCCATCGCGGTGCCTCTTTTCGCAAGCCATGAAATGTATCCCGACGTGCCGCGTTTCACCGCGAAGCAGACGCTCGACATGTTCCGCGATAATTCCCAGCACTGGCTC
>JBEHYB010000125.1:0-4136 GCA_048498395.1 Pseudomonadota bacterium | reverse complement strand
GTTGCTTGTCCGTGCTGTTAAGCGGAAACATGAAACCCTTGATGATGATTTCCTTGCCGTCCAGGGCTTTGACTTCCGGCGTGAATTCCGGCTTGTAATACTGGAAGTCCATGCCATCCTTGTCTTTGCCTTCGACGTTGATCTCCTTAGTTTTACCCAGAACTTTCCAGTCGAGAGCGCCTTTCGGTATATCGACGTAGTTCTTGATATAATCCTCGATCGTGCGTGTCGGCGCATCCGCTCCCGGCTCGTAGGTAAGAGCATAAGCGGAAAGCGGGGTCAGGCCTAAAAGCAGGGCAAGTAAAACAGCTCGCATCAAATTCTTCCTCTGGCAAGTAACTCGGCGACATCTGTTTTAGCAGCAAGTCGCGCCGGCACAAGCCCCGCGATAAGTCCGAGGAAACCGCCAAGAATGATAAGGCCAAGATCTGCCGTGCCCGGTTTCAAAAGATCTTCAGGCAGGATCAGGCCATTCAGGGTCTCGATGGACGAGCTTAAGGTATAGGCGAAAATATGGCCTGCAATAACGCCGGTGACGGCGCCTGTAAGAGCGATCACTAATCCTTCCAGCATGACGGTCGCCCATATCTGGCCGCGTGTCGTGCCCATCGAGCGTAAAACGCCGAGATCATAACGCCGTGCCGCAAGGCTCGAGCTTAAGGATGAAAGAAGGGTAAGGGCGGATAAAATCAGGAATCCTGCACCTATATATAGTAGAACGTCGCGGCTGATCCCCATTGTCTGTGAGAAACGGGTCAATTCGTAAGACGGGCTGACGGCCAGCATGTTCGAACTTTTATTGATCATACGCGGCAGGTTCATGACAGAGACCGGGTTGCGTACCTTGACAAGAAGGGCTGTCAATTGATGACCGAGCGCCATTTCCTCCGCAGCGTCTGGATCATCTGCATCCGCATGCGAATGAAGTTCCTGTACGCTGCCCAGGGTCGTGACGATCAATCGGTCAAGCACCGTGCCTGTCGGTTTCAGAACGCCGACGACGCGATAAAGGTGATAATTGTGAACGTCATCGCTGTCGATCGACAGGCCGTGAACTGCTGCGAATTCCGTATTTAACGGGACCCGGACATTTGCCCCGACAACCGCTTCGAAATTCTGGTTGAAAATGCGTCCCTGCGCCGCCTCGCCGTGAAACAGGGATATATAATCGGCGGACGATCCGACGACGCGGTATCCTTTATAACTGTCGCCGACCGCGATCGGGATCGCTTTGGCGACTTGCGGATTTCTGGTGATTGTATCTGCGTCTGTTTGCTCGATATTGCCGTTCGGCACATCGGCGTGGAAGACGGTCGACAGGATCAGTTGCAACGGCGAACCTTTTGCGCCGACGACCATGTCGATCCCGCGCATATTACGGCCGATACCATTGTCAATTCCTTGCGACATAAGAAGAATGAAGCAGACAAGGGCGATACCGGCCGCGGCCGAGATCACGCAAAGAATTGTTTGTAAGGGACGCGAGACAATCGAAGAAATAGCGAGTGATGCGGGGTTCATTCTTATATCCTGATAATTTTTGTGAAACGGTTGAGAAGGCGGATGTCGTGCGTGGCGACGATCAGGGCGGCATTTGCCTCTCGCGCCGAGGAAATCAGTAGATCGGCAACGATAGACGCATTTTCATCGTCAAGCGCAGAAGTCGGTTCGTCGGCCAGCAATATGGCAGGATTGTTTAAGACACCCCGTGCAATTGCCGCACGTTGCTGTTCTCCCTGACTTAAGGCATCGGGTTTGCGATCAGCCTTTTCTGCAAGACCCAGCGATGTCAGCAGCCGGTTGATGCGCGCGGCATCATTCTTGCCTCCCAGTCCTGCCGCCAGCGAAATATTCTGCCTGACACTTAATGTTGGCAGTAAATGCAGCGTCTGGAATATCAATCCAAAATTTTCACCGCGTAACTTGTCAAGCTGCCTGCTTTTCAGGGTGTAGATATCATGTCCTTTGAAAATAACCTCGCCGCGTGCAGGGGGAAGCAGTCCGGCAAGTACAGATAGTAATGTCGTTTTGCCGCAACCCGACGCGCCCAACAGGAGAGCATGTTCACCTTCACTGATATCAATGTCAGGCAGGGAAAGAACGGGAGAATTCTTTCGCTCTACCGCTATGTTTTGTGATTTCAATAAACTCATGGATCAGGCCTTCTTTCTGTTTTTCCATACGGGAAACGGATCCGGGATTTTCTTCCAGCCCGGCATTCGCATTTTCATCTCGGTATCGCTTAAAAGGCATGCATCCAGCGTTTCGGTAATCGCAGGCTGATTCATATGCATGCCAATAAAGACGATTTCCTGTCTTCGATCGCCATATTCGCCTTCGAAATTTTCAATTGCATGGCGGATCAGCTCATCATCATCCGGCCATCTGTTTTTCGGTGTCGCCGCCCACCATCTTCCGGCTGCTTCATATCGGCCGATAGCGCCGGCAAGCGACCAGTACAGAATGTAATCGGGTTGACTTGCGATCCAGAAAAATCCTTTTGCGCGCACAACGCCGGGAAGCGGGCTATGAAGGAATTCATGTATTTTTTCCGGATGGAATGGTTTTCTGGCGCGATATATAAAAGAGCTGACACCGTATTCGTCGGCTTCAGAGTGGGGGTCATGATAGGCCTGCAACCATCCGGCGGATTCTCTCGCTTTCTCAAGATTGAATGATCCTGTATTCAGGATACGGTCTACAGGCACTACGCCGAAGGAGCTTTCGATAAGCTCGGCCTGTGGATTTAATCCCCTGATAATGCCTGTTACATGTTTTTTTTGTTCGTCGGTAATCATATCGGTTTTATTGAGAATAATGATGTCCGCGAATTCGACTTGCTCGGTTAGAAGATCGACCAGGGCGCGCTCGTCATCTTCTCCGGCTTTGAGATCGAGACCGTCAAGGGTTTTGGCGCTGCTGAAGTCCTGCAGGAAGTTCAGTGCATCGACGACTGTGACCATTGTATCCAGGCGGGCGATGTCTCCGAGGCAATTGCCGGATTCGTCCCTGTAGTCAAAAGTTTCTGCGACGGGAAGAGGCTCGGCAATGCCGGTGCTTTCGATGAGCAGGTAATCAAAACGCTTTTCTTCCGCAATGCGTTTGACTTCGGTCAGTAGATCTTCGCGCAAGGTACAGCATATGCAGCCATTGGTCATTTCGACCAGTTTTTCTTCCCTGCGGTTTAAATTGGCTCCGCCGTTCTGGATAAGAGCGGCATCTATATTGATTTCGCTCATATCGTTGACGATAACCGCAACCTTCAATCCCTGCCTGTTGCGAAGGACATGGTTGAGCAGGGTTGTTTTGCCTGCGCCAAGAAATCCCGATAAAACGGTGACTGGTAGCTTTGAGTTCATAATATAACACCTCGGCTTGAAGTGTTATATTATAACATTTGAGGGATCAAGCCTTATTTTTGGCCATGATCAACGCCGCCTTTATTGTCGAGCGTCGCCGGATCGAAAGGAACCGGGGCGGCTTCGACGGGCTGTGTGCATGAAACCGGCAGCGTGCTCAGCGTTTTCCATTGCTCGACCCAGCCGCTTTCATGGTCGGCATTGTCGATCAGGGAAACAGAGTTGCAAGGGGCGGGGCCAAGCGCCTGGGCGTAGGAATTATAAACGGCTGGCGGCTCAACCTTGTCGAGTTTGCCGATAAAGTGACGTTGCGGCTTCATGGCGAGTTTCGACGCGTAATCGACCGGGTTGTATGATTTCGTCAGCTCTGGTGTCTTGTTCAGGTAGCTCGTGGTTTTGGTGTCGAGGTTTCCGGCGACGGTGCGCAGCGAGGTGATATCGTCGCGTTGAGCGGCAAGGATTGTCGCAATCGCTGCACCGCCGTCATAACCGACAATCTCGAAGCTCGCGACATTGTGGTACGCTTTGATGTTATCAAGCGCGCGGTTATAGGACTGGATGACGGCTTCCGAGAATTTCGCGTCGCCGGTGAAAATTTTCGGGCAGGAATCTTTTTGCATGTACTTGCTGTTGCGGTACTGGCAAGGGCGGGCGAGATAGATGACGTTTTTGGATGCGTCCTGCGCGGCAAGTCTGAGGCCGATCGGGTCGGCTGAGGCGGCTGATAAGGTAAAGCCACCCGGAGCCGGGCCGTCGCCCTCTATATATAAGACGGCG
>JBEHYB010000124.1:0-4214 GCA_048498395.1 Pseudomonadota bacterium | reverse complement strand
GGCGAATCAAACCGTCGGGCGCACGCGAGGAAAGGTGTGCACCCAGGAACACCCCGGGAATTGCATGAAAGCGATCCGCAGAACCATATTGTCCTTATCTATTTCCGGCATATTGGGAAGAACATCAACCGCATCCTGAAATTTATTTTTCAGGTTAGGCGCGATGGCATCACATATCACTTCCGATGTCGACTCCATCCCCGTGCGGAAACGAAAGTCACGCATAAGATTGCTCATACGCTTTGAAACATAAAAAGTTCTTTGTATCAGTTGTTCTTTTAAATCTACGAGGTTCATGTTTTTCTCCTTAAATCCTTATAATGGCGCGGCTTCCCGCTCTGCCCGTTTCTTTGCATGTGTCGGATAACTGTCGATAGATGCCTCAACCATCGCGCGGATTATATCACCTATTGTGAAACCGTTATTATGTGCCAAAGTCCGCAATTCTTCATTTATGGATTGCTTAAGATAGACATTTCTCAAGATTCTGTTGCCATCCGGAATTTTCTGCAGTCTCGATACTTGGGGCAAGATCTCGCTGAATCCCTTAGCCGCCTGAGCCGTTACTATTTCACCGATAATATCGCTCTCAAATTTGCCCGCGTAAAAGGCAGCCACACGAATTTTTTCCTTCAGCTCACGGCTTGCATAAAGAGTTCTGTGAACGCGCACCTCTTCGGGATAATGACTGTCCATATAGGCACAGAAAATCCGCCGGCGTAAATCTGATCTATGAAGATGCGCCGCGTCGGCAATTTCATTGAATTGAGCGTGGAGGCTGGATGAAACCGAAAATCTTTTCCTGATCGCCGGGCTTTCATAATCTTCATCATAAATTGAAAATTCGGATGCCTTAAGTTGAACCTTCACACGCGGCAATTCAGTAATTGCCTTCCTGTTTTCAGGCGTGGAAAGATAAAATGCGGCAGCTTCGTTCATCAGCGCATCCGGCGTTTTGCCTTCATCTTTTGACAGCTGGTTAAATCTGCGCTCGAAAGATGGCGGCAGGGCCACGTTCCATTCATTTGTCGCCTTCGCAGTATTACTCATAAATTACTCCCTTTAATTTATGTCAAAGTAGACCCCGACCTTTGCCTAGGCAAGAAAAAATCCCCGTTTTCACGGGGATTTCCAATTCTTAGTATAAGCGATCGCTTATTTAGCGTCAGCCGGCGCGTCGCCCGGTTTTGACTCTGGACCGTCCTGTTTTGGCGCGACCGCGTCTTTTTTATCAGCTGGCTTTTCCGGATTGCCGTTGATGTCGAATGTCGTCACATCAGCTTTTTTGCGCCATGACTCGACCAGCTCGTTGAGGATCTGGCGGCGTTCTTCAGCAGCAATCTGCGGTTTCACATCGTCCAATGTCGGGACCGGCTTGTTGCGCTTGTCCAGAACCTGGATGACATGCCAGCCGAACTGGGTTTTCACCGGTGTCTTGCTGACTTCGTCCTTGTTCATCGCAAAAGCGGCATCGGCGAATTCCTTGACCATGGCTTCTTTTGTGAAGTAGCCGAGATCGCCACCGTTATCCTTGTTCGACTTGTCGCTTGAAAATTCTTTTGCAAGATCTTCAAACTTCGCGCCGCCTTCGATTTTCTTGATGATATCCTTGGCTGTCTCTTCCTTGTCGACAAGAATATGACGGGCGTGAACTTCCTGGATGCCGCTCTGTGAAGCCTTGAATTTATCATAGGCTTTCTGGATGCGATCATCGCTCAATTGCTTCTCGATTTCTTTTTCAAGATAGACAGTGCGGATGATCTGGGTCTTGGCATCGGCAAGGCGCTTCAACACTTCAGGATCTGTCGGCAGTTCGGAAATTTTCGCGGCTTTCGCATCTACGATTTTCGCGGCAATAACCTGTTCTTGTGCAATCGTGAAAAGCTGCTCGACAGGCACCTGCTGCATTTGCGGCGGGAAGTTTTTGGTGAAGGCAAGAACTTCCGAACGCAGGACGTTTTTGCCGTCGACGGTCGCAACAACCGGGTCGTTCGCGCTTGGTGTCGGTTCAGCCGCCGGTTCGACCGAAGCGGCAACGTCAGGAATGGATTTTGGAGGATTGTTATTATTGCCTTTAAGCACGGCGAAGCAGATAGCTGCCGCGGCGATGGCGATGACGGCGATCAAAATGCCCAGATTTCTATTGGTCATTAAAGTGTCCTTTAGGTGGGTTAGAATCCTATGAAAAGTGGAGTATTTGCTCACAGCCAGACAGGTCTGGCAATAGGGTTTTGGGTAATTTTCCTCTTCCGATTGACGATATAGGGACGAGGCCTTATATCAGGGTGCCGGACATATCGAAATTACGGTGTGTTCCCTTAATAACTTAGGACTTAAGTAAATGCTATTAAACCTCGCCACCAAGATTTTCGGCAGCAGTAACGAACGGATTCTGAAAAACTTCTACAAAGTCGTTCCGGTTATCAATGCGCTCGAACCTGAATTCATCGCCCTCTCCGACGAGGCGCTGAAGAACAAGACTGTCGAATTCAGAGCGCGTCTGGAAAAAGGCGAAACACTCGACGATCTTCTACCCGAAGCTTTTGCGACTGTTCGCGAGGCATCGAAACGAGTCCTTGGCATGCGTCACTTTGATGTCCAGTTAATCGGCGGTATGGTTTTGCATTCCGGCAAGATCGCCGAGATGAGAACCGGCGAAGGTAAAACACTCGTTGCAACTCTCGCCGCTTACCTGAATGCGTTGTCGGGTAAAGGTGTGCACGTCGTGACCGTCAACGACTATCTCGCAAAACGCGACAGCGACTGGATGGGCCGCCTCTATAACTGGCTCGGCATGACATCGGGCTGCATCTTGAGCAACATCAAGGATGAAGAGCGCCGCGCCGCCTATGCCGCCGATATCACCTACGGCACAAACAACGAATTCGGCTTCGATTACTTACGCGACAACATGAAATACTCGCTGAAAGAAATGGTTCAGCGCGCGTTTAACTTCGCCATCGTCGATGAAGTCGACTCCATCCTGATCGACGAAGCCCGCACCCCGCTTATCATCTCCGGCCCGACCGAAAGCGCGACCGAGATGTATACGAAGATCGATACATTCATCCCCGGCCTCGATGAGTCCGACTATGAGAAGGACGAGAAAGTCAAAACCGTCATCCTGACCGAAGCCGGTGTCGAGAAGATCGAACAGCGGCTGAAAGCATCCGGCCTTCTGGAATCCGGCGGTCTTTACGACGCGCAGAACATCACCCTCGTTCATCACGTCAATCAGGCTTTGCGCGCGCATAAACTTTTCTCGCGCGACACCGATTACATCGTCAAGGACAACAAGGTTATCATCATCGATGAATTTACAGGCCGCATGATGGATGGCCGCCGCTTCTCCGAAGGCCTGCATCAGGCTCTGGAAGCGAAAGAACATGTCGAGATCCAGAACGAGAACCAGACTCTCGCTTCGATCACCTTCCAGAATTACTTCCGCCTCTATCCGAAACTGGCTGGGATGACCGGTACAGCTTTGACCGAAGCCGGCGAATTCATGGAAATCTACAAACTCGGCGTTGTCGACGTTCCGACCAATGTCGGTGTCGCCCGTATCGACCATAACGATAAAATCTACAAATCGATGCGCGAGAAAGAAGAAGCCATTATCGCGCTCGTCAAGGAATGCCAGGAACGCGAACAACCGGTTCTCGTCGGCACCGTGTCGATTGAAAAATCCGAAGCTTTGTCCGAACGCCTGAAGAAAGCCGGTATCAAGCATCAGGTCCTGAACGCCCGCCACCACGAACAGGAATCGACCATCATCGCGCAGGCGGGCCGTCGCGGTGCCGTGACGATCGCCACTAACATGGCCGGTCGCGGTACGGATATCCAGCTTGGCGGCAATTTGGAAATGCGGATCAAACAGGAAGTGCCTGCCGATCTGCCGGAAGACCATCGCGAAGCAATGATCGCGAAGATCAAGGCCGAGATTGCAACAGACAAGGAAATCGTGCTCAAAGCCGGCGGCCTTTATATTGTCGGTACCGAGCGCCATGAATCGCGCCGCATCGATAACCAGCTGCGCGGCCGTGCCGGTCGCCAGGGCGATCCGGGCGCGTCGATCTTCTTCCTCTCGACACATGACGATTTGATGCGCATCTTCTCACCGGAAGCGCTCGAAGCCGTCCTGTCGAATAAATCGATCGGCCTCAAGGAAGGCGAAGCCGTCCTGTCGAATAAATCGATCGGCTTCACCTTCCTTG
>JBEHYB010000123.1:0-4277 GCA_048498395.1 Pseudomonadota bacterium | reverse complement strand
TATTTTTGATCGAGATTTCAGAAGCAGCGAAGAAATGAAAGAAAAAACCGACGAACAAACTGATAGAACGCCCTATTTCGCCCCGCCCCACTGGAACTGGCCCTCTTTGCCAAGAGGCGAAAAGGGGTTATGGGCGATCTCCCATAAATTGCCATCCGGGTCGGCAAAATAGCCAGAATACCCACCCCAGAAGGTCTTTTGTGGCGGTTTGACCGGTTTTGCCCCTGCTTTCAGGGCGATTTCGATCGTTTTATCCACTTCAGCCTCTGTATTGACGTTATAAGCGAGGGTAAAAGCCGAATAACCTGTCCGTATTGGTGATATACTGGCATCTTTGGCCAGATTTTCCCAGGGAAACAAGGCAAGTGTCATGCTTTGCAGGTTATAGGCAACCACGTTCTCCGCATTCTCTTCATCAGCAACCTGCCAGCCCAGCGCATCATAAAAGGCGCGCGATTTTTTAAGGTCGGCGACCCCAAGCGTAACGAGGCTTAATCTCTGCTGCATGACATTCTCCTAAGAAGGCTTTTTAAAAACAGGCAAATATTCTTTCGGGATCAGTGCACCGCGATGCTGGATGACCTCCGCTGCCAGAATGTGACCCCATTCCGCCGCTTTTTCGCAGGTCAGGCCGTTAAACCGACCGGCCATATAGGCCGCAGCAAAGGAATCCCCGGCACTGGTCGTATCGACGACCTTGATGCCGAGAATGGCCGGGACTTCGATGATTTTTTCCTCAAACGAGATCAGGCATCTTTCACCGCCGCATTTAACGACGATTTCCGGGATGCCCATTTTCTGCAGTCTTTCAACCGTATCGTGCTGCGTATAGTCGCCGAAAACTTCGCGGTTCTCGTCATCGGTCGCGAATACCAGCGCGCATTCCTGCATGATCGCGTTCATCCATTTCGCAGCCTCTGTGCGGTCGACCCAACCGGACGCGCGGTAATTCGTGTCAAAAACGGTCTTCAAACCGGCCTTTTTTGCCGTCTTGAAAAAATCGACAAGCTTCTGGCGATCCGTGTCATTCAATATCATCAACGTCACCGCCGAGGCATAGATCACGTCGCTCTTCAGAACCTGTGCGAAAATCGCCTCGCTATGACGCAGATTGAAGAGAAGCTTTGCTGCAGAATCCGAGCGGTAGAATGTATAGTCGCGATTGCCCATCGCATCCGTATCCGCAAAATAAAGACCGGTGTTTTTTGCATCGGTGGTCATCACGGTCGACACGTCGATGCCGCTATCCTCCCAGGCTTTGAGCATGGCGCGGCCCTTACGGTCGCGGCCCAGCACGGTGACATAGCCGGCTTCGACACCGAGATCTTTGCCGATCCATGCCAGATACTGCGTCATGTTGAAACTGTCGCCGGCATACGCGCTTTTATAAAGCCCGTTTTCCTGCTGCACCATTTCGATCATACATTCGCCGATTGCAGAGACTTTTGTCATGGTTGTCCTGTGATAAATACGCTTGATATTGACCTGATAATACGCCAGTTTTCTAGCATGAATGACAGCAATAATCTACAGATCCGCATGGCGGAAATCCTTGCAGCAGACCCGGTTATCCCGGTCGTCGCCCTGAATGACGGGAATGCAGCAAAGCAGGTCGCCTCTGCGCTGATCGCGGGCGGCATCCGCAATATCGAGATCACCTTGCGCACGCCCAATGCGCTTGATTGTATTCGCGCAGCAAAGCAGGTTGAGGGCATTACAGTTGGAGCCGGCACGGTGCTGAATTTCCAGCAGGCTAAGGACGCAGTCGCCGCCGGTGTCGCCTATATCGTCAGCCCCGGTTTTACCGAGAGCGTGCATTCAGTCTGTCTTGAAAACGGCATTCCTTACCTGCCGGGGGCCGTCACCCCGACCGAGATCCAGTCCCTGCTCGAGCACGGCATTCACCTGATGAAATTCTTTCCAGCCGAGGCTTTCGGCGGGGTCAAAACCCTCAAAGCCCTCGCGCCGGTGTTCGGCGGGGTCAAATTCTGCGCCACGGGCGGGATCAGTTTTGAGAATGCACCTGCCTATTTCGCATGCCCGAATATCGTCGGGGTCGGCATGTCGGCGATCGTCACCGAAGCATCGGTTACAGCTGGCAACTGGGCGGACATTACCGCGCAGGCTCAGAAGGCCGTCGGCTTGCGGACCAGAAATTCCTTGTAGGGCTGCAGGTAAGGCAGTGTATTGCCGCCACTCACAGCCCTGTGGCTTTTGAATTTGGGGGCCAGCGCGTGTTTCTTCTGACCGACGATGATCTTGCCCTTACGGATGTCGACCACGGCATCATGCGGCGCGTCCTGGAAACGCAAATCGGTCATATCGGTGATAAATCCTGATTTCTCGGCACAATCGAAAAGCGACTGCCCAGTCCATCTTGAGACGAACAGGTCCTTGCGCATACTGAGCTGATAGACCGGATTTTCCGGTACGATCATTTCGGACTCGCATTTGAAATTGCGGCCGCCGAACGTCACCGCGCGAAACGCCGTCGTTGGTTTCAATGTCTCAAGGAAGATGTCCCATGACTTTTGCGTATGCGCCTTCACCGCCGCCTCGCCGAAATCGTAATCGTGGCGCTGGGTATACAAATGGAGCAGGGCCGCCTTGCTGTTGTCGTTTGCAATGAGTGCAAGGCCCGAGCAGATGCTGACATTGCTTGTCACCAGCGTGTTTTCCTCGCTGCGTGGCGTGAGGATTCCGAACTGGTTCAGGCAGACGTTTTTTATTCGCGCTCCCTGATCTAAATCGAAGGACGCGGCTTTTTCAAAGATCTTGTTCATTGGTTTATATTGTTGGCACCGGCGGCGCATTTTGCGCACGAATACGCCTGATTGCCTTATCCATCGTCTGTTTCGTCGCTTCGCTTGGAACCATGTCAATGTGCTGTATACGCAGCAATGTATAGCCCATCGATACTTCGACAAGCTCGCCAAGCTCTTCCGGCAGCCAGTTGCCCAGCAGGTCATCAGGCACGGTGATCCTTGAGATGCCCTTGCTATCTACCCGCAGCGCCTTGCCACCCTTCTGCGCTTCATCGAGATTTTCCATCAGTTCTTTATTGGCCTCAAGCTGCGCCGTCGGCAATGTAATCTCAATGCGCGAGCTGCGGCTGCGCGTGCTCATATCCATCAGGATGCGGTATTCCGTTTCA
This sequence comes from Pseudomonadota bacterium, assembly GCA_048498395.1. Classification (GTDB taxonomy): domain Bacteria; phylum Pseudomonadota; class Alphaproteobacteria; order Micavibrionales; family Micavibrionaceae; genus Micavibrio_B. The sequence continues at coordinate 1,123 of JBEHYB010000123.1, read as the reverse complement.
CCATCCTTGATCTTGATAAAGCTGTCTTTGCCGGCTGTCGTGTATTCAACGCTTTCCTGCGCGACCTGCGCCGAACCTATGTAATTGAAGAGCGTTTCGCCTTTTGGTCCAAGTTCCAGACTGACTTGAATTCCGCAGCTTGCATCAGCTGTTTTATTGCTCGCGGTAAACTGGAATTTCTCGCCGACGCTTGTGTCTTCGTAAGCTTTGATCGCGTCGATACAATCGGCCACGGCAGTATAGTGATCAACGGGCGGAGCGGCAGGCGCGCTTTGCGCATTGACTGGTTCAGGCACACAACCGGCGGCCATCAGGAAAGCCGACAGGCCGATCATGCTATTGCGTCTGGATTTGCTCATTTTACACCTTCTAAATTGTCTCCGTGCATGTTTTACGTATTGCTGGCCGCCTTGTCAAACATGATATTAAATTACCGGATCGATTTCATTGCTTTTTATCCACAGTTTAATGTATCTAATGTCGCATGAATAAATCCTTCGACGTAGTGGTTATTGGTGGCGGGCATGCCGGTTGTGAAGCGGCGGCGGCTTCGGCGCGCATGGGTGCGAAAACAGCTCTGCTCACCCATAAGAAATCAACCATCGGTGTGATGTCCTGCAATCCGGCGATCGGCGGTTTGGGCAAGGGTCACCTCGTGCGTGAGATCGATGCGCTTGACGGCTTGATGGGTCGTGTTATCGACCGCGCCGGAATCCAGTTTCGTATGTTGAATGCCTCCAAGGGTCCGGCTGTGCGTGGCCCGCGTGCGCAGGCCGACCGCAAACTCTATCGCGAGACGATGCAGGAGTATCTTTTCGACTATCCGAACCTGACAATCGTCGAAGGTTCGGCAGAAGACATAATTTTTGAACAAAATCAAATACTTAGCGGCGTTTCACTTCAGGACGGCACGATTCTTCAAACAAAGGCCGTGATTATCACCTCCGGGACGTTCCTGCGCGGGATCATCCATCGCGGCGAGACCCAGACCCCGGCCGGCCGGGTGGGTGAAGCTCCTGCCGTCGGGCTGGCTTTGACCCTTGAGAAAATGGGACTGCCGCTTGGCCGCCTGCAGACCGGAACACCGGCACGTCTTGACGGCCGCACCATCGACTGGTCCCAG
>JBEHYB010000122.1:0-4451 GCA_048498395.1 Pseudomonadota bacterium | reverse complement strand
GCCCAGAAAAAGATTGGCTGAAACTTCGATACCTATTTCCTGATATGTTTCACGCTCGACGGCTTCCGTGGAATCCGTATCAATTCCGAAATTGAGCTTGCCGCCGGGAAGATCCCACCATCTGTCCCCGTCTTTCTCCCGCAGCAGAAGCGGTATGACCGATGGGCCTTCCGCGCTTTGCAGAAACGTGATTGAAAGGCATGGATCTTTATGTTCGTTTGACGCAGGCATCGGGCAAGTTTATTCAACATTCAGTTACACATTAATCGGAATGCCATAGTCCACATCCGTTATGTGAATGTCAAGTTTTAGCGGTCGATCTCTCCGAAAACGATATCCAGCGACCCGATAATAGATACCGTATCAGCGAGCAGATGGCCTTTTGACAGGAAATCCAGCCCCTGCAGGTGGGCGAAGCCCGGCGCATGGATGCGGCAGCGATATGGCTTGTTCGTGCCATCAGCAACCAGATAAACACCGAACTCGCCTTTCGGCGCTTCGACGGCGGTGTAAGTTTCGCCCGCCGGAACGTGATAGCCTTCGGTGAAAAGTTTGAAATGGTGGATCAGCGCCTCCATCGAACGCTTCATTTCGGCGCGCGGTGGTGGCGCGACTTTATAGTCGTTCGACTTGATCGGACCTTCCGGCAGTTCTTTCAGACATTGCTGCATGATCTTCAAGGACTGGCGCATTTCTTCGACGCGAACGAGATAGCGCGCGTAGCAATCGCCCGTCTTGCCGACAGGAATGTCGAAATCCATCTGGCCGTAAACATCGTATGGCTGCGACTTGCGAAGATCCCATGGCACGCCTGATGCGCGAAGACATGGGCCAGTGAATCCCCAGTCGAGCGCCTGTTCTTTTGTCGCGATGCCGATATCGACGGTACGTTGTTTGAAAATACGATTGTTGGTCAGCAGGCTTTCAAGATCGTTGAGAACCTGCGGGAATGTTTCTGTCCATTCATACATGTCTTCGGCGAGGCCTTTCGGCATATCCATCGCAACGCCGCCCGGACGGAAGTAATTGGCGTGCAGACGCGCGCCACAGACACGGTCGTAAAACTCCATCCCCTTCTCGCGCTCTTCGAAGCCCCAGAGAGCCGGCGTAATCGCACCAACATCGAGTGCGAAAGTCGTGATGTTCAGAACATGGTTCAGAATACGTGTCAGTTCGGAAAACAGGACGCGGATATATTGCGCACGCGGCGGAGGTGTAATGCCGAGAAGTTTTTCAACTGCCAGTGCAAATGCATGTTCCTGATTCATCGGCGCGACGTAATCGAGGCGGTCGAAATAAGGCAATGCCTGGATATAGGTTTTGTACTCGATCAGTTTTTCCGTGCCGCGGTGAAGCAGGCCGATATGCGGATCGGCGCGCTCGACGACTTCACCGTCCAGTTCAAGCACAAGGCGCAACACGCCGTGTGCCGCCGGGTGCTGCGGGCCGAAATTCATTGTGTACGGCTTGATCTGGGTCTCTTCGGAGAATTCGATCATATTTTTTGCTGTGTTAGACATTTTTTCACCACGAAGTTCACGAAGAAGAGGAAGTAGACGCGAAGCGTTTTAAAGCAGATTTAAAATATGGCTCATGAAAATTAATCAGGAACCCCGTGTTAACCTTAGAAAGCTTCAGATACGTCAGTATCTGAGCCTCATGAACAGGCAATATTTTTTCTACACTTTTAACTTCGACAATAATTTTTTTATCAATAACCAAATCCAGTCTTAATGGAGCATCTAATTGCTGTCCTTCATAGAAGACAGGCAAATGGCATTGCCTTTCAAAAGGAATGTTCCGTTTTTGTAGTTCCAGGCATAGAGCCTCTTCATATAATTTTTCCAAAAGACCAGAGCCAAAATATTGATGCACCTTGAACGCGGAGTCGACGACTTCGCGAGACAAAGGATCAAAATCTATTTTTTCAACTACCATTCTTCTTCGTGTTTCTTTTTCTAACTTCGCGATCTTCGCGGTAAAATTCTTACTATGGAGCCACAGGCACGTAACGTTTTAACTGATCATCCCAGCGGCGGCGGATTACGTAGCCGTCATTTTCGCTTACAGCCGCCGGCGCACTGCTTGAGCCCGTCTCTTCAGTGAACGAACCGTTTACTCTTTCAAATCCACGACCTAGCACATGCTTCCCGGTCATACCGTAAGCACTGCTTTGCTTTATAACATCGATTAATGAGTCACGAGTTAGCATGACTATTCCTTCACCGATCTATCAGTCGGCACATAACCGAATTTAGGTTGAACCGCTTTTTCATCACCGGGCAGCTGGATCTCGGTCAGGCCTTCCCAAGGTGAGAGGAAATCGAAACGGCGGAAATCCTGCGTCAGCTTGACAGGTTCATAGACAACGCGTTTCAGATCCTGATCGTAACGCAGCTCGACATAGCCGGTGAGCGGGAAATCCTTGCGCAGCGGGTGACCGTCGAAGCCGTAATCCGTTAGAATCCGGCGATGATCCGGGTGGTTGGCGAACATCACGCCATACATGTCCCATGTCTCGCGCTCGAACCAGTTGGCGGCGCTGAAAATCCCGGCGACGCTGTCGACCGGCGTGTTTTCATCGGTCGCAAGTTTGACGCGAACGCGGCAGTTATGGCGGAGTGACAGCAGGTGATAGACGACTTCGAAACGCTCACCGCGCTCCGGATAGTCGACCGCCGTCACGTCGATCAGTTGCTTGAACATGCAGGACGCGTCATCGCGCAGGAATGTCATCACGGCGAGGATTTTCTCGCGGCGTGCATAAAGTACCAGCTCATCCTTGATAAGCTCGAAGGACAGAAAGTTATTCGGGTTTTTCTCGACGATCGACGCGCCGAGCGCGGCCAGAGGTGAGAGTGTCGTTTCTTCGGACATTAGCGGACGATCCTTGTATCTTCGCGCTTGATCTTGCGCTGGAGTTGCAGCAGCCCGTAAACAAGGGCTTCAGCCGTCGGCGGGCAGCCCGGCACGTAAATATCGACGGGCACGATGCGATCGCAACCACGCACGACAGAATAAGAATAGTGATAGTAACCGCCGCCGTTCGCGCAGGAACCCATCGAGATCACCCAGCGGGGTTCCGGCATCTGGTCGTACACGCGGCGCAGCGCCGGTGCCATTTTATTACAAAGCGTCCCGGCGACGATCATTACGTCGGATTGACGCGGCGACGGGCGTGGAATAATGCCAAAACGGTCAAGGTCATAGCGCGACATGTAGGAATGGATCATCTCGACCGCGCAGCAGGCAAGACCGAACGTCATCGGCCACATCGAGCCCTGGCGCGCCCAGTCGAACAATTTGTCGGCATTGGTGAGGACGAACCCCTTATCGTTCACTTCCTTGGCAAGACTTGCGACCTGCTCGTCCTGATTTTCGGCAGGAACCATCGGCACGTTTGTCTTTAGTGCAGTCGTCGGTGCGGTTATGACGTGACGGTCATGTGTCATGTAAGTTCTATCCTATTCCCAATCCAATGCGCCCTTGTTCCACTCGTAAACAAGACCGATTGCCAAAACGCTTAAAAAGATAACCATGGACCAGAAACCGAACAGGCCGATATCGGCAAGGCTCACCGCCCATGGAAAAAGAAAGGCGACTTCAAGATCGAAGATGATGAAAAGAATGGCGACGAGATAAAAGCGCACGTCGAATTTTGAACGTGCGTCATCGAACGCGTCGAAACCGCATTCATAAGCCGATAATTTATCGCTGTCCGGGCGGTGCTTGCCGAGAATGATCGACGAGAGCGCCATGCCGCAGGCAAGGCCGATCGAAATCATCAGGAACACGATAATCGGGAAGTAATTATGTAGAAAATCCGTCGGGGCCATTATTCACCAGAATCTGGTTCGAAGTTACGCCCTAAAACACCACACTTGGTCCCCGACTTCAAGCCTAAGTCCTTCATATTCAAGCCAGAAGAAGTAGTTTTCATAAATTGCAGAATTTGACAAAAAATCACCCATCGGCTAAATATTAACCATAACGAATGCGTAAGGTATAAAATGATTTCCGGATCTGCAGTCGCCTTCGGCGAAGCTCTTTTCAAATCCCTCTCAGCGTCATGGACTAAAATCACCGGCTCTATGGTCAAGGGCATGGCGGCCAGCCTCGACGACATGGCCTCGACCACGGTCGCCGCCGCCGGTGCCTCTATCGACGACGGCCCGGTCAAGAAAGCCGCCATGGCAGGTGTCCATCAGGACCGTGAGAACGAGGTTCTGGGCAATGTTTTCCGCCGCGCGGTCTACAACCGTCTTGCCATTATCCCGATTGCGCTCGGCATCAACGCTGCTGCGCCCGGCCTGCTGGCCCCTATTCTCGCCGTCGGCGGCGCGTATCTTTGCTATGAGGCCGCAGAAGAAGTTATCCATGCGGTTTCGGGTTTGAAAAATCCGCATCAGGAAGAAGACGAAATCGAGGAAGTCAAAGAAGAACTTCTCTCT
>JBEHYB010000121.1:0-4485 GCA_048498395.1 Pseudomonadota bacterium | reverse complement strand
CTCAACGGCACGCCGCTCGGCATTCTGATCGAGGGCAGCCGCCAGAACAAGCTCGCGCTTTATAATGCGAACCCGTCAGCGACGAAAGGGTTGAGCGTTATATCCGGTTCCGCGACTTTGTCTGTCGTCACCGACACGACGGCCCTCGCAGTCGCAGGGCTCGACCAGATAGGCAGCGGCAAAGCGATCCGCATCAACAATACCGGGCAGGCAACGCAGGCGACGGTTGAATTTGCAACCGCATTCGGCAATACCAACGCGCATTCAATTTCCCTCTGGGCGCGTGTGGCGACGGCGCATACGCCGACATTGACGCGTTCCGGCACTTCGCCGCAAAGCGCTGCCATGCAGGCATCGAGCGCCTATACACGCTATAAACTCGAAAATTTCACCGGCCATGCGGCGACTGACAAGATGCAAATCCTCGCACCGGCGGGTTGCGATTTATACGTCATTCTTTATCAGGTCGAGGAAGCCGCTTTCTGCTCCTCCGAAATCATAACAGCGGGCGCCGCGGCGACACGCCAGACGGATCGTATCCGCGCTGTCAACCTCAATACGCTCTCATGGTGGAACAGCGCGCAAGGTTATGCCTGTGCTGTCTACAGACCATATGTCCTCAATCTCGGCACGGCGGACCAGTACATCATGGCCGCGCATGACGGATCGAGCGTCAATCTGATGGCGGCGCGCATCGACAAGGGAACGGATAAGGATATACTTCTCAATTTCCGCAGTTCGAGCACTTTGATTTCGCCGGCTTCGACGGATGTCCCGCATTATACCGGCGCGCGGCAGGTGGTCGGCATGGCGTGGAAATCGGACAAGATCATCGTCCAGCAGGGCGGCGTGGCGAAATATATAACGCCGTCGACCGCGCTGCCGATAGGGCTTATCGAGTTTTCGATCGGCAGCCGCAGCGGCGGTAATGAGCCGTTCTGGGGCTGGATCGAAAAAATAGAAATCGGGAAAATCTATTGCGAACTGGGCAGTCTTGGCAGCCGCATGTATTCGCCGTCTGACCTGATGATCGTCGGCGCAGGCCAGTCGCTGATCAAGGGACATTTCCAGAGCCAGGCATCGGCAAGCGCAGGCGGGCATAATAGATTCAAGGAAGTGATGGCCGCACTGCTGCCAGAGAAAATATGCGCTTTCGCCGACGGCTCGACAGGCGGCACGGCGGCCTCCATCACATCGGACGGTACGAATTACTGGTATGATTTTGCCAATTCCGCACGCGGACCGGCTCTTAACAGCTTCTACGATTACGTCAAAAATTCGGGAATTGCGCCGAATGCCGTGATCTGGGGGCAGGGCGAGGCGGACAGTTTCTTTATCGGCGGCGCGACTTCGCGCACGCTGTATAAGCAATGTTTGCAGGCGATTTTCGCCGATATGCGGGCGACGCTCGGAAATCCGATCATCATCTTCCAGCGGCTCGGGCGCAGAAATGTCGGTACGTCGTACAATAATACAACCTATGCCGGGATCCAGACGGTTCGCGACATCCAGGATGAACTGGCCGCCGAAAATCCGCTATGGTGCTTCGTCGGTCCGGAAATCTACGACCAGACTTTATACGATGATGTGCATCTGGTTGACGCGGGGTATGTCGCAGTCGCTGAGCGCGATGCGAGACGCTATGCCCAGGCGATCGGTGCGAGTGTCGCCGGTGTGCGGGGGCCGAAACTTTTATCCGCCACGCGCAGCGGCACGACGGTCACGGCGACGATCGCGCATGACGGCGGTACGGATTTCACGCCCGCAAGCGCGATCAGCGGATTCAGTTTCAAAGCAGGGGCGAGCGATATCAGCATCACCGCCGCCGTCAGGACGAACGCCACGACAGTCACGCTGACTTTGGCTTCGACACCGTCATCGACACCGGAGATATTGTATTATGGGTATGACGGCATGCCGGGCATCACGACCGCCAATATATTGAAGGATAATTCAACGCCATCAATGCCGTTGAGAACCGGAAAAGCCGTCTTGTAGGCGATCAGGTGAATCGGATATTCCTTAAAGCGGGGGAATATCAGGCATGTCGGGACGTTCAGTCGTTCTTGCAATTCTTGTTTTAGCGGCGGCGATGGCTCCGGCATTGCCTGTCCGCGCCTGCGAAGAACTGAAAAATCCCGATATCTATCGCGCGAAGGAAGACAAGGATTTCGCCTTTATGCTCGAAGGACCGGGCGGCTGGCTGTTCCGGTCGAAATCAGATCTCAAAACCCGCTTCTCATTCACGCCGCAGGGGCAGGATTATTTCAGGCGGCTTGCCGAGGCGTTCGATTATAACGGCACGAAGCTGCTCGCGTTCCCGGTGCCGACGCGGGGCATCGTCAATTATAACAAGCTCTCCGATGCCGACCTTAAAAAATTCGATCATGCGCAGGCGCGTAGCAGTTATCTCGCCATGCTGGACGAGATGCGCAGGACCGGCATCGGCGTTCCGGATATGAGCGCGGCGGAAGGCATAGATAATTTTTTCTGGAAGGACGATTCCCATTGGACGGTCGGCGGCGCAAAATTCAGCGCCCAAAAAATCAGCGAGCTTGTCAAATCCATGCCGCTTTATGCCGATTTGAAGAAAACGGATTTTGTCACCCGCATCGAAAAACAAACCCTTCCCAAAAGACTGGCCTATCTCAAATTCTATAATAAGAATTGCGATATAGACCTGCCATATGAAACATCCGATCAGCTATATGTCACCGAGCGGAAAGACGCAGCATCAACCGCTGAAGACCTGTTTTCCGATACCGCACCTCAGATCACATTGCTGGGCACCAGCAACAGCACAAATCCATCTCCCTCCTATGGCAATTTTGAAGGTTTCCTGAAGGAATTCCTGCGCGCAGATATCAAGAATGAAGCGATTATCGGCGGCGGGCTTGAAGGCGCGATCAGCCATTACGTCATCGACGGCGATTACAGGAAAGACAAGCCAAAGCTTATCATCTGGGAATCCCGCGCCCACAATAATTTCAATTCACCCGATTTTTTCCGTGAAATCATTCCGGCCGTTTATGGCGAATGTTCAAAAGGGAAGGCGGTCGTTACCGCAGGCGGCGAGATCAAAGAGGTGGTCACAGATATTTTCACGGGCCTTGCTGATAAAAATATTGCAGGTTCGGATTATTACCTCGTTCTGGGGCTTGGCAATAAGGAGGCGCGAGAAGTCGGCATCAAATTCGATTATGCGCGGGAAGTTGCCGACAGGATCAGACTCGAGCGTCCGCTGCGGCCTTTTCCCGAAAGTAACGGTATTTTCTATGCCGAGCTGAACGACGATATCAAAACGCCCCTGCAGGGCATTACCGTCACGACAAAGGCGACAGGCGGCAGTTACACGGCGCAAATCTGCCATAAGCCGATAATGCGAGCGAAGGCCGTCGCACAAGTTCCGGCAGCGATGCCCGAAATCAAAATCTCATTCGCCGACCGGCTGAAACAAAAATTCAGCCAGTATTTCAAATATAAAATAAGCGTTTCGCCAATCGCATCCTCCGCCAGACCGGCACCCGTCCTTCCGGACTTAAAATCCTATACGTCGCAAGCCGTCACGGCGCAAATTCCCGCCCTGTCGAAAGGCATTATCAGTTCGGATGACAATGCGGACGATCTTGTTGCTTATGCGAGCAGGCTTGCTGGATTTCCGGAGGTCGAAGACCAGCCGAAGGCAATTGTCATTCATTCAGGCAATTACGATTTGAAAACCCTGCTGCCTGAATTGGCGGCGAGCGGACGTCTTACCGAGACGGAAGATGCCTATATATTGCGCGCGCCGGTGATCATTCATCCCCATGCCAGCCTGATCCTCAAGGACTTATCCAAACCTTTATACCTGTCGCAGGACAGGGGCGCCTATATCTCTTCGTCGGGGAATATTTTTATCCTGAATTCAAAAATTTCCGGATGGAATGAGAAGGCCGGAAAGCCCGCGACGTTAAACCAGTGGGCGAATAATTTCCGTCCCTTTATTACCGTCTGGGATGGCGGGGAGATCATGGTGTCAGATGCGCAGCTGGAAAATCTCGGTTACGATCACGATAAATCCTATGGGCTGACTTTATCGACCAGCAAATCCATTCAGGATTCATTCAGGCAGGGTTTCGGACAATTGCCGCCGCCGAAAGGCTGGCTGATCGACAGCAAATTCCAGAATTTCTATTACGGGTTCTATTCATATGAAGCCGATAAGGTCGCCGTTCTGCGCAATATATATAAAGACAATATCATCTACGGCATCGATCCGCATGACCGTTCGAAGAACCTGATTATCGCCGGGAATAAAATATCCGGATCGAAAAAGCACGGCATCGTCCTGTCGCGCGATGTGACCGACAGCTATATTTTTCACAATGAGACGTTTCGGAATACGGGATCGGGCATCATGCTCGACCGCAATTGCCGCGATATCGTCATCGCCGATCCCCTCTCCCCCAAGGAACTCGACAAGCTCCAGTCGCACATCAAAAAAAC
>JBEHYB010000120.1:0-4540 GCA_048498395.1 Pseudomonadota bacterium | reverse complement strand
GCAACCCCATCTTTGATGTATGTTTTCATCCTGAGCGAAGCGAAGGCTCCGCGCTGCTTTCAGATGAGATCCTTCGCGTTGCTCAGGATGACAGGAAGGTTTAACCACAGAGGCGCAGAGGACACAGAGAAAATTTTTATCTTGTACTCTTCTCTCTCTGTCTCTTAACCTTCAATAATATTCGACCTTTATAATATGCATCGCCGTTAACGATTACGTGCAGTATTATTTGGCATAAAAATAACCGTTATGCTTATATCTCTCCGCAACAGGAGACATATATAATGCGTAACTTGGTAGGCAATCTGATTGCCAATATTTTCGGATCGCAGGATGCGGCGAGCCGTGTCGCCCGTATCGTCAATCGCGGCGAATTAAGACCCGATGAAATTTATGAGCTCGGCGAGATCGCTTCTTTCAGCGACCATGTCGAAGATTCCAAGCTGGCGTTGACCGCTCTGGCAGACATCTATGGCGAGCACGCTCAACTGGCCAATGCGGAGATCCGCCGCGCCAATACGCATGACGACGATATCGGCGAATATTCCATCGGCCTGCTGGAGAAGAGACTTGCGACCGATCCGCCGGGCATCGTCAACTCGATCGGCAGAATTGCAAAACAATCCTTTCATACAGACGACAAGCTTGCCGGGATGAACGCACTCGCGCGCATCAAGGAAAATGGCGCAATGACCGTTATCGGCGAGATCGCGCGCGATGAAGAAGGGCTGGCACCGCAGGCGCTGGAGTTGCTCGCGGCGAGCGACAAGTATGAGGCGATACGTGCGACATCCAATATCGGTCGCGAAATTCCGGAAGTGGCAGTCGTCGCGCTTGAAAATGTCCTGACGATGAGAAAAAAATTCAACGAGGCCGCGAGCCCCGATATGGCTCTGATCGACGACCTTGCCATGCTGATGGTCGAGGAGCTGATGCAGACGGAGCTGTTATTCGCGCGTATCAAAGCGGCGAATGAAGATGAGCGGAGAGACTTACGCGCAGTGCTGGCGCGCGCCGCAGCACTGCCGGGCCTCAATAATCTTGTCGTGCTTTACGATCAGGCTGAAAAAGTGGCGGATCAGACGCAAGAATTCGAAAAAATCCGATTGGAAGCTTTCCCGAAATAATAAGGAGCATATATAATGCGCAGAGAAATCAGCAATTTACTTTTCAATATATTCGGACCCAAGGACGCGGCGAGCCGCATTCAGCATATTCTGGATCGCCGCTATCTCGAACCTGAGGATATTGAAGATCTCGGCGATATCGCCTGTTTCAGTGCAGATACAAATGATTCCAAGCTGGCAATCAGGGCGCTGGCCGGAATCGAGGGCGTTTTTGCCTATCAGGTCAATTCGCAGATCCGCGAAGTCAATAAATACCATACGGATCTTGTGCAGTGTACGGTCGCGGCGCTTGCCGAACGGATCGATACCGATCCGCATGGCGTCGTCAAGCATATCGAAAAAATCATAAAATATTCGGACGAAGAAGCCGACAAGCTGTTCGTACTGCATGCGCTTGAGAGAATTTCCACGGATTCCTCCTCGATGGCGATCGCGCGGATCGCAGCCAATGAAACGAACGAAGAGCTGGCTGCGTATGCGCTGAGCCTGATCGCAAGGAGCGATAGTTTCGCTTCCGTGCGCGCCGCCGCGTATGTGGGGCATGAAAATCCCGCGCTGGCCGCGCAGGCGCTTGAGCACTGCATTTCCGTCAGTGCGAAATTCAAGGAAGCCGCCGATCCGGATCTCTCCGAGGTCAACAGGCTGGCTGCCAAACTCGTCGAAGAGACGATGCAGACGGAACCGTTGATCGCGCTTATCAATACAACGGATGAAGAGCAGCATAATAGATTGCGCAATATTCTGGCGCAGGCGGCGCATATCGTGGAGTCGAACGGCATTACCGAGTTTTATGATAAAGCTCTCAAAGTGTCGGAACAGATTCGCGCGCTGGAAGAGAGTCGTGTAGAAATTTTCCCGAAATAATTTAGGAGAAAAGAATGATTGCCCCAAATGATCCATTTGATGCCATAATGAATATGATATTTACGCCTGCGCAGCGCATCGATCGTCTTGCAAAAGGGCGTAATCTGGACATGGACCGGCTGCATGCGCTGATGCGGCTCAGCTATAATATAAAATGCTCAGAACAGCCTGGACTTGTCATCGATGCTCTCTCGCGAGCGCACTGGCATAAATCCATTTTTCCCTCGCAATATATCCGTGAAGTCAGTGTTCACTGGCCGCGATCTTCAAGACACGGCATAAGGGTGCTTGAAAATATGGCGACGAAAGAGCCCGATAATATGCTCGAAGTTATCAAGCGGAGTTCTATCGTCGACGAGATCGGAACGATCGGGAAAGAGGCGTTCGATGAGGACAAGCAATTCGCCGTGGACGCGCTGTTACGCCTGAAGGATGTTTTTAAAAAACAGAGCAGCATATGGAAATGCGCGCAGAAGATTAATTACAATATCAGACAAATCGGCGTGCCTAAGCCCGAAGCGGTTCCGAGCTAGGGTTCGGATTTTTTGATAGGTGCGATGAGCGTCGGATGGCCGGACAGGGTGATAAGCTGGCGGATGCCGGTGATATTCGCCGATTGAATTTTCGCGGCGGCTTCTTCCGTACACACGATCGGCAGAACGGGAAAGATTGTCACGGCACCGATATTTTCGACCTGTGCTCCGAGATCGTTCTCGGCGATGAATTTCTCAAGACGGTCTCTCGCTTCGCCATAGATCTCCTTCTTCGCTTTTTTCTCAAAAGCGCCGACAAGGCCGCGGCCCGGGGCGGGAACAAGGTCGATCATATATTGTTTCATGGAGATATCGGTGCCGCTACCGGTGCGCTGTTGTCCGGGGCCTGCAATGTGACCATCAGCGCGGCTTTATCCAGAAAGTCGCGGAAATCTCTGGCAGCCATTTCTTCATCGTAATCAAACATGGTGAATGTCAGGTCGGCCTCACGATTGCTGAGCGTTCTTTTTTCAATTCCATCCGCAACCTTTTCCAGATGTTTCATCAGCGACTGGTCATCGGGGAGTTTTTTGTCGACGGGTTGGAGGGCGGCATATAATGTTTCCATGACCAGGCGGTCGCGATGGCTTTTGCGGCCTTCGCTGTAGAGAATTTTATTTTTCTTCTCTTCGAGGAATTTATAAAATTCGGTTTTCTTCGGAAATGTTTCTTCCCAAAAATTGAGGATGTCATTGAATAAAGTTTTCAGGCCCATTGGTATCTCCATTACTCATTAATATGGCTTTATTTAGACATATTGGCCCCTTTTCTGTCAAATAACCTCTTCTTAAAGCCTTGGCTGTAGACTGGGACGGTAATTCGTATCCACCTCATTCATTCCATTTCACCGTATTTCAGGGATTTCCGCTATGACCACCAAAACGCCTTACAAAATCGATGGCTCTATCGTTGATATGACGGGGGACGGCGTATGGCCGCATATGTCACAAGCCATCCGCGAGGGACTGTTACAGCATTTCTTCGATGTCGACTGGAAGGTGCATGATATTTCCCTGCAGGCGCGCGACAAGACGAATGACAAGGCATTGAATGATGCGATCGACGATCTGAAAAAACACAGGGCCGCCGTCAAGGGGCCGACAATTACACCGAACAAGGAAGAGACGAAAGCTTTCGGCCTTTCACAGCAATGGGATTCACCGAACGGCATTATCCGCCGCGCGATCAACGGCGCGGCCATTCTGCGCAACACGATCGAGATCGGCGGCATGGATAAATTCGCACCGCTTATGCATGATGTAACCATCGTGCGCCAGGCGGTTGGCGGTATTTACGGCGCGCCGAACGTATCCATCCCCGGACGCGGAAAACTGAAAGTCATTTTCGAAGGCGATGACGGATCGGAGCTGATCCTCGTTGAAAACCGCAAGGTCGATTCAGGTGTCGCGCTTCTCACAACCGAGACAGATTCATCGATCCGCGACTACGCCCATGCCGTGTTCCAGCAGGCGCTGGCCATGCATAAGAGCGTCATCTTCGCCGGCAAGAACACGATCAACCCGACTTATGACGGGCGTTTCATCGATATTTTCAACGAGATCTTCAACGAGAAATACGCCGATAAATTCAAGGCGGCGGGGTTGAACTTCAACGACAAGGTCCAGCTGATCGACGCGGTCGTCTCGAAAATTCCGCAGGGAAAACTGAACGGCATGATCATCGCGCTTAAAAACTATGACGGCGATGTCGTTTCCGACCAGGTCGCGGGCGAACATAAATCATTGGGATTGATGGATTCAACGCTGGTTTCCGCCGACGGCACGCTTCTCGCCGATCCGCCGCATGGCACGGCACCGGACCTCGAACACGCATGGCATGACAGGAAAGTCCTTCTCGCAAATCCTGCCGCGCATATCTTTGCCTATGCCGAGGCGATCCGCCACAAGGCCGAACTGAACGGCCAGCAGGACGCGGTCGAGCTTGCCAAGAAACTGAAACTCGCCGTTGTCGAGACGATCGAGAAGAGTCTCAAAACCGGCGAACTGACGGGCGATC
>JBEHYB010000119.1:0-4673 GCA_048498395.1 Pseudomonadota bacterium | reverse complement strand
TGCTTCGCTCGGTTCAGGTTTTATCATCGATGCCGATAACGGTCTGATCGTTACCAACAACCACGTCATCCGCGATGCGGACGAAGTACGCGTGACATTGCATGACGACACGACGCTCGATGCCAAAATCCTTGGCAAGGACGATAAAACCGATCTCGCCCTGCTACAGGTCGTGCCCGGCGCTCACAAACTCGTCGCCGTTCCGTTCGGCAACAGCGACGACATGCGCGTCGGCGACTGGATCATCGCGATCGGAAATCCTTTCGGCCTTGGCGGCACCGTCACAGCCGGCATTATCTCGGCGCGCGCGCGGGATATCAATTCCGGTCCCTATGACGACTTCATCCAGACGGATGCCTCGATCAACCGCGGCAATTCCGGCGGCCCGATGTTCAATCTCAAAGGCGAAGTCATCGGGATCAACACGGCGATCTTCTCGCCCTCGGGTGGCTCGGTCGGGATCGGCTTTGCCATTCCGTCGAACCTTGCGAAACCTGTCGTCGATCAGCTGGTCCATTTCGGCAAGACGAAACGCGGCTGGCTGGGTATTCGCATCCAGACAGTTACGCCTGAAATCGCCGACTCTTTGGGACTGAAAGAATCCGGCGGCGCGCTGGTCGCGAGCATTACGCCGAAAGGCCCGGCGGAAGTCGCGAAGCTTGAACCGGGTGACGTGCTGACCGAATTCAACGGCCAGAAACTCTCCGGCATGCGCCAGCTTCCACGCCTTGTCGCCGAAACACCGATTGGCACCGAAGCCAAAGTCGTGTTCTGGCGTAACGGCAAAACCGAAACGACCACCGTCAAGGTTGCGGAACTTGAAAAAGCCGAACAGGACGGACTTGTCGACAGCGGCGACGTGAAAGAGAAAGCGGTACCAGGGACGGAAATCCCATCCGTCGGTGTAACCGTCTCGGGTCTGACCGACGCACTGCGCACGACATACGAAATCCCTGAGAACGCGACCGGCGTTGTTGTCACGACCGTGAAGAACAATTCCGAATCCGCGGAAAAAGGACTGGTCGCCGGTGACGTGATCGTCGAGATCAACCAGCAGGCGGTGAAGGACGCTGCGCAAGCCAAGAAACTGGTGGACGATGCCCAGAAAGGCGGCAAGAGCTCGATCCTTCTGCTCGTCGATCATCAGGGACGCGGCGATGTCCGTTTCGTAGCTTTACGCTTTAAAACCGTCCCGGCTGATAAGAAGTAATAACGACGATGTCTCCTCTCCCATAGGGAGAGGATTAAGGAGAGGGGTTTGAATGATGAAGCATAATCACCAAAATCAAAACCCCTCACCCCACCCTCTCCCTATGGGAGAGGGCTTGTGACAATTTTAACCGTCCACATTATATGCGGCCCGACGGCATCGGGAAAATCTTCGCGCGCGATGACGCTTGCGAAGAAAACCGACGGCGTGATTATCAACGCGGATTCGCTGCAACTTTATAACCGCCTGCCGATCCTCACCGCCCAGCCTTCGCCAGAAGACCGCGCGCAGATTACGCATCGCCTCTACGACTTTATCGATCCTAATATGCAGATGACGGCTGGTGCCTGGCGGCAGATGGCACTGACTGAAATCGAATTCGCCATCGAGAACAAGCAGACACCTATCATCTGCGGCGGCACCGGTTTTTACATCAAGGCATTGATCGAAGGACTCTCGCCCATTCCCGACGTGCCTGAGAATGTACGCATCGTCGCCGAAGATCTGATGGATCGCCTCGGCGCGGAAAAATTCCACGAAGCGCTCAAGGAAAAGGATCCGGTCATGGCAGAACGCCTGCACCCGAACGACCGCCAGCGCAATTTGCGCGCCTGGGAAGTGCTCGCGCATACGGGCGAGTCTTTGGCCGAATGGCAGAAACTCCCGAAAGTCGAGCCGGACGCAAATCTCGTTTTCGACATCACCGTGATCCTGCCCGAGCGTGACGAGCTGTATGCGAATTGCGATCTAAGGTTTAAAGAAATGGTTAAAACCGGCGCGATTGAAGAGGTCAACAGGCTCGACGACGATATCATGGCGGGCCGCGTCGATTACGATGCGCCGATTACCCGCGCCCTCGGTTTTGTGCCATTACAACAACATGTTAGAGGCGAGCTGGACCTCGAAACCGCCATCATCCTTGGTCAAAACGACACACGTCATTATGCCAAGAGGCAGATGACATGGTTCCGGAACCAGATTAAAAATGATGACGCGAAGCAAAAAAATATTGCGCAGGTCCGTATTTTGAGTTCATACTTAAAGGATGAGATCTAAAGCCATCGCAATCGAAGCCAATAACACCGCTCCAGTTCTTCTTCTGGTGAACGGTGTGCTTGTCCTCGTGGTCCTTCTTGGACAGGCGCTGCGGCTTATGCTCTGAACAAAGCATTAGATCCGACAAGCGCCCCGAACCACAAAAAGGTTACGGGGTTTTTTTATGACTGAAACCAGAACCTGAACGGAAAGTTAACAAGATGCCACCTAAAGCCAAACTGAAACTGGTCAAGGAAAACCAGCAGAAGAAAACGATACAGGCAAAGACCGCGGTCCAGACGATGACCGGCGCGGAAATGGTCATTCAGGCTCTCGTCGATAACGGTGTCGACACGATTTTCGGCTATCCCGGCGGCGCGGTTCTGCCGATCTATGATGCTTTGTTCAAACAAAAGAAAATCAAACATATTCTCGTGCGTCATGAACAGGCGGCATTGCACGCGGCGGAAGGTTACGCGCGCTCGACCGGCAAGGTCGGCTGCGCGCTCGTGACATCCGGCCCAGGCGCGACAAACGCCGTCACGGGTTTAACCGATGCACTTCTCGATTCCATTCCTGTCGTCTGCATCACCGGCCAGGTTCCAAGCTTCCTGATCGGCACCGACGCATTCCAGGAAGCCGATACGACCGGCATTACGCGCCACTGTACGAAACACAATTACCTGATCAAGGATGTCAACAAACTCGCGAAGACGATTCACGAAGCGTTTCATGTCGCGAAAACAGGCCGTCCGGGTCCGGTTGTCATCGACCTGCCAAAAGACATCCAGTTTGCGCCGGGCGCTTACACTCCGCCCAGGGCTGAATATTTCACGCGTTACCAGCCGCGCACCATGCCTGATATTTCAAAAATCGAACACGCCGTTGAGCTGATTGCAAAAGCCAGACGGCCTGTTTTTTATACAGGCGGCGGCGTGATCAATGCGGGTCCCGAAGCGTCGAAACTCCTGACGCAATTCGTCCAGATGACAGGTTATCCCTGCACCTCGACATTGATGGGGCTTGGCGCGTATCCGATGACAGACAAACAGCATTTAGGCATGCTCGGCATGCACGGCACGTACGAGGCCAATCTTGCCATGCATGATTGCGACGTGATGATCAATATCGGCGCGCGTTTCGACGACCGCGTTACCGGCAAGCTCGACGGATTCTCGCCGAACTCGACAAAAATCCATATCGATATCGATCCAAGCTCGATCAACAAGAACGTGCATGTCGATATCGGTATCGTCGCCGACGCGACCGAAGCCTTGAAAGCAATGATCGCCGTTTGGAAGCGCAAAAATTACAAACCGGACAGCGCTGCGATCAAGCAATGGTGGAAACAGATCGATGAATGGCGCGCCATCAAATGCCTCTCCTATAAAAATTCGGACACGATCATCAAGCCACAATACGCGCTTGAGCGCCTGCGCCACTTCACGAAGACCCGCGATGATGTCTACTTCACGACGGAAGTCGGCCAGCACCAGATGTGGGCGGCGCAATACCTGCCTTTCGACAAGCCGAACAGATGGATGACATCGGGCGGCCTTGGCACAATGGGTTACGGATTTCCGGCGGCGATCGGCACCCAGATCGCACACCCCGACGCGCTCGTCATCGATGTCGCGGGCGAAGCTTCGATCCAGATGAATATCCAGGAACTCTCGACAGCCATTCAATACAGGCTGCCCGTTAAAATCTTCATCCTGAACAACCAATGGATGGGTATGGTCCGTCAGTGGCAGGAACTGCTGCACGGCGAGCGCTATTCAAGTTCATATACCGAGGCCCTGCCCGACTTCGTTAAATTAGCGGAAGCTTATGGCGGCGTGGGACTGCGTGCGCAGACCCCGGCGGAACTTGATAAAGTCATTAAGGAAATGATGAAGACGGACCGGGTAACGATCGTCGATGTCTGCGTCGATCAAAAAGAGAACTGTTTCCCGATGATCCCGTCTGGCAAGTGCCACAACGAGATGATATTGTCTGCTGATCCTGAACAATTTGATAAGAAACTGGTATAAACAAAGTTATGGTCAAAGCAGATAAACAGGCACGCACCTCCGTCTACGGTGCGGCTCCAAGCGCGAAACCTGTGCGCTCTCACACTCTTGCCATTCTTGTCGATAACGAACCCGGTGTCTTGGGCCGCGTTATCGGTCTCTTCTCGGGCCGCGGTTATAACATCGAGAGCCTGACCGTTGCTGAAACAGACGACACCAGACACGAGTCACGCATCACGATTGTCTCATCGGGTACGGAACATGTCATCGAGCAGATCAAGAATTCTCTCGAGCGCATGGTACCCGTCCACAAAGTATACGACCTCACCGTCGAAGGCCCGCATGTCGAGCGCGAACTTGCGCTGATCAAGGTCGCCGGCAAGAAAGAGAATGACCACCACCGAGAAGGAGTGCAG
>JBEHYB010000118.1:0-4715 GCA_048498395.1 Pseudomonadota bacterium | reverse complement strand
CCTCACCTGCGGCAGCGCGGCTGATGCAAACGCTCCGACAGACGCACCGCCTCTGCCGACCCCCGCCCAATGAACGACGATCTCAATAAACAGAACCGGCGCATAGGACTGACCCTCCTTGGCGTGATTGCCGGCATGGCCATGCTTACCTATGCTTCCGTGCCGCTCTATCGCGCTTTCTGCCAGGTCACGGGACTTGGCGGACGCGCCACCAAAGCCGAAGCGCCGGTCGGCCCCGTCAGCGACCGCGAAATCACCGTCCGCTTCAATGCCGATGTAAACCCGAACCTGCCCTGGGAGTTCAAACCGGACGTGCCGTCGGTAAAGGTTAAGGTCGGCCAGGAGATGCTGGTCTCGTTTACGGCCAAAAACGTCAGCAACCGCCCCATCGCCGGAACGGCCATGTACAACATCACCCCCGATTCAGTCGGCCGCTACTTGGACAAGACCCAGTGCTTCTGCTTCAACTACCAGCTTATCGCCCCCGGCAAGACGGTCCATTTCCCGGTGGTTTTCTATATCGACCCCAAAATCCTCGCCGACAAGGAACAGGACGAGATCAAAACCATGACCCTGTCCTATACTTTCTTCAAAGCCGACTCTCCCGAGCTTGAACAGGCACTTCAGACCTTTTACAATGACCCGAAATCGGCTAATAAGGCCGTACCTATTAATAACTAAAAACCCAGCAAACCCTAAGAGTCCCCATGTCTGAAGAGATCGAATACGGCACGACCGGAAAACCTCATCCATACCATCTGTCCCGCCCGAGCATCTGGCCGCTCGTCGGCGCTTTCTCTGCCGGTCTTCTGGCAGTCGGCATGGTTCTGTTCATGCATGATTACAAATTCGGCGAATTCAAGGTCGGCTACTCGGGTATCGTGATCGGCCTGCTCGCCGTTCTCTCGACAATGTTCTTCTGGTGGAAGAACGTGATTTTCGAAACCGTGGTTGAGAAAGTTCACAACCGCGTCACAGAAATCGGCCTGCGTTACGGCATGGCGTTGTTCATCGCCTCCGAAGTCATGTTCTTCGTCGCCTTCTTCTGGGCGTTCTTCGACTCGAGCATCTACGCCAATGAAGCGCATCAACTCCTGCGCATGGACTACACGAAAGGCGTATGGCCACCCCCACAATTCGCGCCGATCTCGCCATTCGATCTGCCGTTCATGATGACGATGGTCCTGCTGCTCTCCGGCTGCACGGTCACCTGGGCGCACCATGCGATCATCAAAGGCAACCAGAAACAGTTCGTCGAAGCCCTGTCCTATACGGTTCTTCTGGGCGTTGCGTTCCTTTGCATCCAGCTCTTTGAATACACCCACGCGTCTTTCCACTTCAAAGACGGCATCTTCCCGTCGACATTCTACATGGCGACAGGCTTCCACGGTTTCCACGTGCTGGTCGGAACATTGTTCCTGATCGTCTGCTGGATCCGCGCCAAGAAAGGCCAGTTCACGCCCGAGCGTCACTTCGGTTTCGAAGCCGCCGCCTGGTACTGGCATTTCGTTGACGTTGTCTGGCTGTTCCTCTTTATCGCCGTCTATGTATGGGGCGGCACGATCGGCATCGGCGATGTCGATGCGGCCCGCGCCGCGAACGGCATCGTTCCCGTGATGGAACATTAATCACCAGGTTATCATCCCGGCGAAAGCCGGGATTTTACTATCAGGATCAAACATGGCCTCCGACCTGCTTACTCTCGTTACGCAATCAATCGCCTGCAAATGTCCGCGCTGCGGACAGGGCGACCTGTTCAAGCCCGGCTTTCTCAACCTGTCGCTCAATGATCAGTGCGCGAATTGCGGACTCGATCTCGCGAAGAACGACTCAGCCGACGGCCCGGCGGTGTTCCTGATCTTCATCCTCGGCTTCCTGATCGTGCCGCTGGCCCTCCTCACCGATCACCTGTTCGAGATGCCGGTCTGGGTGCATATGCTGATCTGGACACCTATATGCCTTGCAATCATTCTCGGGCTGCTCCGCCCCACCAAGGCGCTGGTGCTGCGGCTGCAATGGAAACACCGCGCAACCGACTGGTCGAAATGACCGCATCACGCATTTCATTCCTTGTCTTCATGTGCGCCTGCGTGAGCGTGTTCTGCGCACTCGGGAACTGGCAGATCCAGAGGCTGCACTGGAAGGAAGGATTGATCGCGCAGATCGATCAGGCCTATGCGACCAATCCGCAGACAAATCATGTAGGGCCGGATGACATTAAAATGCTCGCGCCGGACCATTTTATCAGGGGCCAGTTCTTCGGACGCTTCCGCTTTGACGAAGCGCTCTATCTCATGGGCCAGATCGACGACGGCAAACAGACAAAACACCTGATGGTGCCGTATATCGTCGACAAGACCACCACCATTCTCGTCGATATGGGGCCGGGTTTTACGCCCAAGGGAAACAAGCAGCCGACCGCGCGGATTACCGGGCTTTTGAAACACGCGCCCGTCCCGAACAAATTCACACCCGACAATGTCCCGTCCGACAAGACCTGGTACTCGATCAATGTGGCGCAATTGAACATTCCGAACCTGTACCCGCTGGTGATCGTACCCGAGACGACACCATGGAAAACCTACGCTGCGCAAAAACCGGAACTGAGAAACGCGCATCTGCAATACGCGATCTTCTGGTTCTCGATGGCGGGGCTGATCTCGGTCCTGACCGCCTGCTTCCTCTTCCGGAAACTTTGACGAACGCGCCGCGTTCCTGCTAAGCCATACTCTATGAGTACCAAACGCCTTCCAGTTGCCGAGTATTTCCGCGATGCGCCTTATTTCCGCACCTTCGAAGGCATTGTCGGCGCGAAATACCATGTCAAAGCAAATCCGCTCGGCCCCGGCCTGTGGTTCGCCGACAGGGAACTCCACCTGACGATCGCGCAGCCACGCGAGATGAACCCCGACCGGACATACGGGACGCTGGACGATCTTTTAACGGATTACCCTGCGTCGGAAGACGACACGCTTGAGAGATATTCGTTCGAGACTGTCAGGATTGAGCCGGGCGATGCGGTTATCGACGAGATCCTGTTTCTGCCCCAGCGTATGCGGGATGCGCCTTATGAGGAATATCAGGACGGCGGCGCGCTGATCCGTTTTACAATCCCCAGGGAGAAATTCCACGCCGCCTATGAATATGACGATGTACAGAGAATATATCGCGCGAAACCGTACCAGCTGAAATTCGCGACTGAAGACACCATCCTTGAGACGGCGGACAGTATCGAACCGGTGAAGCAATACAGCACCGCCAGGTTGAGCGGCGGCGAGCTGACAATCGATTCCGTCTCGCCTTTCGCGGGCAGCGATGAGCGCGTTATTGGCGGCCAGAGCGTATTCTTCTATGTGAAAGAGGCTTTCAATATTCTGGGTAAGCCCGTCGAACCCGGGGCCTATGTCCTGCCGCTACTCTCGACGAATAAAGCCGTGATCGATGGCGAACTGCGTTACCCAAATCCTTACATTGTCCTCAAGCAGCAATTCGACCGGCATGCCGCGCTGTTTGACGAAGCGAAGATTTTTTCCCCTTCAAATCAGGCGGAATTCAAAGCGCATCGCGCGGATATAGAAAAGCGCTTCGAATATTTCGAAGCGCATCCCTTTACCTAGATATAGAGAGGATTACTCGAGTGTATCCGCATTGGTGCCGCGGGCGGATGCCATGCGGACGGTACCGGATTTATGCACGTATTCCTGATCCATGCCGCGTACCTGCTGCTTGAAGCGGCGGAGATCTTCGCCTTTCAAAGAATCGTCGCTGGCGACTTTGACGGAACGTGGATTGACCTGGACGTTATTGACCAGAACTTCAAAGTGAAGATGCGGGCCTGTCGAGCGGCCGGTCGTGCCGACATAGGCAATCACCTGACCCTGTTTGACGCGCGCGCCCGGAACGATGCCCGGTGCAAAACGGCTTAAGTGCGCATAAGCGGATGCCATTTTGGAGTTGTGGCGAATTTTCACATAGTTACCGAATGAGCTGAAACGGCCGGCTCTTTCAATGCGACCGTCAGCCGCCGCGTAAACAGCCGTGCCGACAGGAGCCGCGAAGTCGATACCTTTATGCATCTTGGTAAATCCGAGGACCGGGTGCATGCGCATGCCGAAACCGGAGCTGACGCGACCGAAAGCGACTGGCGTTTTCATCAGGCCGGAACCGCTCTTGCGGATGCTCTTGCCGTCTTCAGTATAGTAGTCGACCGAACCGTCCGCGCTCTTATATTGATAAAGAGAGAATTCACGACCGCCGATAACCATGCGGGCATGAACGATGTCGCCGGTCTTGGCGATATAGCCGTCTTTGGTTTCATAGGTGTTGTAGAGAACTTCGAGTTTGTCGCCCTGTTTGATATCGCGCTGGAAGTCGACGGCGTAGGAGAACATTTTAATCGCGTTCGCCGTAATCGTGTCCGGCAGGTTCGCTTTCTCGGCGGAACCATAGAGAGAACCATCGATGATAACGCGGGCTGCGCGGTGGGTTTGCGCGACCTGTTTTTCATCAAGACGTGAACTCAGTTCACCGTCCTTGTTACGCTCGATATGCAGTGTTTTTAAAGGGTCGATCGTAAAGGAAACTTTTGAAAGGGCGAGGCTGCCATCGGAAGAATCAGGCTCGAGACGCAGATCGAGTTTCTGCCCGGCCTTGAGTTTTTTCATCTTGAAGTGTTCGGAGAATTCGGCGACGAAATTCTGCGCCTCATCCGCGTC
>JBEHYB010000117.1:0-4805 GCA_048498395.1 Pseudomonadota bacterium | reverse complement strand
TTTTAATTGAGCTGAAGATCCCCGCTTTCGCGGGGAAAGCAGTGAGTATAACGTCTAATGCAAATCTATCTCCCCATCGCAGAAATGACCGTACCTGTCGAAGCCATTCTGGCGCTCGGTATGGTGGTGGGTTTCCTGTCTTCCGTCTTCGGGGTTGGCGGCGGATTTTTGGCGACACCGTTCCTGATTTTCCTCGGCGTGCCGCCGTCGATCGCGGTCGGTACGCAGGCCAACCAGCTTGTCGCGTCGTCGGTGTCGGGATCGCTCACGCATTGGAGCAGGGGCAATGTCGATGCGAAGCTCGGCCTTGTCATGCTCGGCGGCAGCGTCGGCGGTTCTATCATCGGCATCGGCGTTTTTAAAATACTCCAGCATATGGGCCAGATCGACGCGGCGATTAATATCCTCTACGTCATCTTCCTTGGCGCGATTGGCGCGATGATGATGTTGGAGAGCGCCTATGCTCTTTTGAAAAAACAGACGGCAGAGAAATCGCGCTCGAAATTCTGGATCGATCTCGGCGCACGCCTGCCGTACCAGATGCATTTCCCGAAATCCAAACTCTATATAAGCGCGATTTTACCTGCGGGAATTGGCTTTCTCGGCGGCATGCTGGTCTCCATCATGGGGATCGGGGGCGGGTTCTTCATGGTCCCGGCGATGATTTATATTCTCGGCATGCCGACATTGATGGTTGCGGGCACGTCGCTGTTCCAGATCATGTTCACGACCGCGTTTGCGACAATGCTGCACGCGGTCGCCAACCATACAGTAGATCTTGTGCTCGCGCTGCTGCTGATCGCCGGCGGTGTGATAGGCTCGCAGCTCGGGGTGCGGGCGGCGAAACATATTCGCGGTGCGCCGGCCCGTCTGATGCTCGCCGCGATGCTGATTTTGGTCGCGCTGAAACTTGGCTCGGATCTATTCGTCCAGCCTTACGAATTATTCACTCTACAGGAGAGATGATGAGAAAGATCCTTCTTCTCCTTTGTCTCCTGATTGTTTCTCCGGCGGCGTATGCCCAGAACAAGGGAAATATCGTCATCGACCTTGCGGACGATCATGTCGATATCACGAGCGGTTTTACCGGTGAAAACGTGGTTGTGTTCGGCACAGCCGATCAGGACGGCGATATCGCGATCGTGCTTCGGGGCCCGGAAAACCGTATCATCATGCGCAAGAAAGAGCCTTCGCTCGGCATGTGGCTCAACCGCGAGTCCGTCGATTTCAAACACGTGCCGCTTTTCTACGCTTACGCGGTGTCGCGCTCCGAAGACAAGATTGCCGATGCCGTGACATTAAAGAATTACGGGATCGGTCTTAACGCCCTGCAATTCGAAGCGGCTGATTACGACGAGCAGACGCATGTCTCGGAATTCCAGGAAGCACTGATCCGCACGCAGCAGGCGAAAGGATTGTTCCCATCCGAGCCGTCGCCCATCCGTTTTATGGGACAGCGACTTTTCAAGACATCTTTCTATCTGCCCGCCGATGTGCCGGTCGGAAAGTATCAGGTTCAGTCCTATCTGTTCCGCGACGGTGAAATCATTGACAGCCGCGCGATCGATCTTGATGTCGCGCAGGCCGGGTTGTCGGCGGATATCCTGAATTTCGCGGTCGATCATAGCTTTATGTATGCGTTGCTGGGGTTGCTGCTCGCGATGTCGGCAGGATTTATGGCTTTCTGGATGTCCAGAAGCCAAAGAGCTTAAGTTAGAAGGAGAATATCCGATGACATATAAAATTCGCAAAGGTGACGGCGGTGTCTATCTGGTCGTGGTCGATGAGACACCGGAATTTGAAATCGCGCTCCGCTACGCCGCGCGCATGGCGGAAAACCGTCGCGGCCATGTCGCGCTGCTGCAGATCATCGATCTTGAAGCGTTTCAGGATTGGGGCAGCGTCGAGGCGCGGCTGCGGAAAGAATTACGCGCCAAGGCCGAACAGCAGATCTGGGAAGCCTCGCGCAAGGTGCATGAGTTGACCGGGCAGATTTCCGCTCTATATGTTGCAGAAGGTGAAGCCAAAAACGCCGTTATCCATACGATCAATAACGACAATACTTTGGTTCAGCTGGTGCTGGCCGGGGGGATCGGGGCCAAGGGGCCGGGCCCTTTAATTAACTACCTTATATCGAAAGGTCTTGGCGAATTGCAGGTTCCTGCTGTAATAGTGCCCGGAAACTTCGATACAACCAGAATTGACGCAATAACGTAGAAGCCATGTTTATCCAGACTGAAGCCACGCCAAACCCTTTAACGATAAAATTCATTCCCGGCGAGATCGTTCTCGACCGTGGCGTAGCCGATTTTCCGAGCGCTGAATCCGCATCCGGTAAATCACCGCTGGCCGAACGCCTGTTTAAAATCGATGGCGTGAAAGGTGTTTTCTTCGGCCATGATTTTGTCTCCATCACAAAAAATGAAGCCAAAGAGTGGCTGGTTCTGAAACCTCTCGTGCTTGGCGCGCTGTTCGAACATTTTACAACGGGGCAGAAAGTTCTGGCCGATGCGCCTGTCGGTAAAGACGCGCCGTCCGAAGAAGACAGTGATGTTGTAAAACAGATCAAGGAAATCCTGGAAACTCGTGTGCGTCCGGCTGTCGCGCGCGACGGCGGCGATATCTCATTTGAGGATTTTGACAAGGGTATTCTGTTCCTGCGCATGCAGGGTGCCTGCGCCGGCTGCCCGAGCTCGGTCGTCACGCTAAAAATGGGGATCGAGAATATGATGCACCATTACGTGCCCGAAGTGCTCGAAGTCAGGGCTGTACAGGACTAAGCTCTGCGTCGGATTGAGGCGCGACGACAGGGAAATACAGCAAAAATCCCAGCCAGCGATAGCTCGGCTCGTCATCCGCGATTTCACCCGGAACGGGTATCGTGCAGTTGATGCGCAGCCGGTCGGTGACCGGTGTTTCCGCAAAACGCACTTCAATCCTGTTTGTCCCGATATTAAGCGTTTCGGGCTGTGTGGTGCCGGACGCGAAACATTTCGTCTTCTTGATATCTTCGGGCGCTATTTTATCATCAACCGTAAACCCGATGACCGGCATCGATGTCACATAAGATACATCAGGCTGCATATCCTTGACCGGGAAAGGCAACGCGTTCGATGTAGTCTGGAAACGTTCGAGATCGCCGTAATCATCGGTCATGGTAAAACGCGGAAGACGCATTTTATCCTGTGACGGGGTGACAACGCCTGAATTCTGTCCGAAGGCGGCGGCAAATCCCATTCGTGTAACGGCGGCGACGAACGGCGTTGAATACTCGCCCAGCGGATAGGCAAAATAAAGCGGTTCTGCCGAGAAATGCTCGCGATATATGGATTTCGCCTTGTTCAGGTCTTCGGTGATTTTGGCTTCGTCCCAGCTGCCGAGATGTCCGTATGAGAAAGAAGTCAGGCCGATTGTAACTAGCGGGTTTTTCTTCAGCCTGTTGAGTTCATCCCATTCTTCGTCGTCCGCATTGCCGGGACTGATGAAAATGGTGAAGGGTATCTTGTTGCTCAGTAAAAGCGGAATGGCTTTCGCGTATGTATCGGCATCCGGCTCATCGAATGTGATGGCGATCGTATTGGGGGAAAGTTCTTCACCGCGACTTTCCTTGGCGAGCAGGTCGGTCAGCGACAGGACCGTATAATTTCCGATACCGATTTCGTCGATCTGCTGGGAGAATGTATCGAAGGAAAGAGATGAATCCTGATCGTCGTCGGTGATGTTGAAATAGGCATAGACCGAAGCCGAGATTGAATCTTCCAGAACATTTGAAAATGCCGGAGTGAAATGTAGAAAGCAGAGCGTAAAAACAAGACTATAAAATATATTGCGGTGCATAATGTGCCGACTATAATGAAGCCGATTTCAGGAAACAATGGAAATGATGATTCTGGCCTTTGATACCTCTGTGACAGGCTGTTCTGTCTGCGTAACCGACGGCCAAAAGGCCTGGACGGAGACGATGGCGACCGAGCGCGGCCAGGCGGAATTCCTTGTCCCTATGATCGAGGACGCTATTCAAAAATCCGGCCATGGCTATAAAGACCTCGACCGGATCGTGGTCACGATCGGCCCCGGTTCCTTTACCGGTGTGCGGGTCGGGCTGTCGACCGCCAAGGCGCTCGCTTTGTCTTTGAACAAACCTCTGGTCGGCATCAGCACGCTTGATGTCATCGCGCGCGGCGCAAAACTGACATGCGATACGCTCGTCCTCATCGACACCAAGCGCGGGGATTTCTATGGCCAGGTTTTTGATGCGACAGGCAGACCGCAGGATGAGGCGCGTATCTGGTCTGTTGAAGAAGTTGCAAAATCCGGTTTACAAAAGATAGAGAACGCGCATCCTGATGTTGAGATACTTGCGCGCATGGCAGCGGAGATTACGCCGAACGGCGCGGGTTACGATCCGCTTCAGGCACCGAACCCTCTCTACCTCAGGGGTGCGGAAGTCAGCCAGTCGAAGCGCGCGCTGCCGAAGATCGTTAAAAAGCTTGACGGGGCGGGTGGAGTAGTGTAGGAATATATTCATACGCAGCAGAATTGCGTCTTTTTCAAACCCGTCTTTCCTTCAGGAAAGAGCGGGTTTTTTGCATTTTAAGGAGATTTTCTTATGAGGACCCTCGGGCGAAGCCTTACCCCCATCCAGGCGGGCGACAAGCAGTTCAAAATTTTCAACCTGACGGCGGGGATGCCGTCCGATTTCAGCATTATCCGCGCCGATGCGACTGCTTGCGCGACCTGCCGCAATGCATCCGGCAAACTGGTGACGGTTCCGGCGGCGACCGCGCGCGTCGATTATGCGCTCA
>JBEHYB010000116.1:0-4910 GCA_048498395.1 Pseudomonadota bacterium | reverse complement strand
AACCTGCGCGACCTGTGGTGGAAACATATGGTCACCTGCCCACCAATCGGTCCGGACGGTCTGCCGGTCGAGATTGTCGGCCTTGATTCATCGATCATCCAGAACCCGAAAGCATGGGAAGCCTCGGGCCATGTCGGCGGCTTCTCCGACCCGATGATGGATTGCCGCGAAACGAAACTCCGCTACCGCGCCGATCACCTGACCGCTTATTCATGGAAAAAAGGCAACCCGGAAAAACCTGTCTATATCGCACTTCAGGACGGTATGGAAGACGAAGACAAAATCAAGCGTCTGAAGAAACTCGGCTTCAGCACCAATCTCGATGAATATACGACGATCCCGCTGACCGATCCTTCGATGGTCAATAATCTTGATAAAGTCTATGGACCAGACGCGAAAGAAATCGGCACGCTCACCCCGCCGAAACAATTCAACCTGATGTTCCACACTTTCATCGGCGCGACGGGCGGCGAAGAAAACAAGGCCTATCTGCGCCCTGAAACGGCACAAGGTATCTTCCTGAATTTCAAGAATGTCGTTGATTCAAGCCGTGTACGCGTACCTTTCGGTATCGCCCAGATCGGCAAGGCCTTCCGTAACGAGGTTAATCCGCGCAACTTCATCTTCCGTTCACGCGAATTCGAACAAATGGAAATGGAATGGTTCTGCCATCCGAATGAAGTCAAAGTATGGCGCGATTTCTGGTTCGCCGAGCGTCAAAAGTTCTGGCGTGCCGTCGGTCTCAAGAGCGACAATCTCCAGATGCGCGATCATGACTCGGATGAATTGTCGCACTATGCGAAGGCCGGTCTCGGGACCGCCGATATCGAATACCGCTTCCCGTTCACAGCCCCCGGCTATGGCGAACTTGAAGGTATCGCGCACCGCTGCGATTTCGACCTGACCCAGCACCAGAAACATTCAACGGTCAAACTTGAATATATGGACCCGGTAACGAACGAGAAATTCATTCCGCATGTCATCGAACCTGCCGCCGGTCTGACGCGTGGCGTTCTCGCCCTGCTCTGCGAGGCTTACACGGTCGATCCAAACCGTCCGTCGGGAATGTATATGAATTTCCACCCGGCGATCGCGCCGAAGAAAGCCGCGATCCTGCCTTTGACCGCGAAAGACGAACATCCGGTTATCGCGACCAAACTTTATCTCGAACTGCGCAACGAATTCGCCATTGATCTGGATATCAAACAGAATATCGGCAAGCGTTACGCGCGTCAGGACGAGATCGGTACGCCGTACTGCTTTACAATCGATGACACGACCGTTTCAGACGGTACCGTCACCGTGCGTGAACGCAACACGATGGCACAGGAACGTATCAGCCTGGACAGCGTCGCGGATTACCTGCGCAAGAACATCAAAGCTATATAATTACTATATAGCTGCAGCCGCGTCGCAGAATTCCACCTGTGGAACTTCAACGCCACCGCTTACTTCATCCATGTGAACCAGCATATTCAATGCACCGATCAGCTTGCCTTTTTTATTGCAGATCGGTGTCGGGAACGGCTTGAACTTGTAGTAAGTACCGTTCGGGCGCGAAGCGATCACATTCAATCCGCGCACAGGACGGTTTTCATTGATGGCAATCGCCATCGGGCACTTGTTATGCGGAACGAATTTTCCTTCAACATTAAAAATGCCGTAAGAGCCGCACCATTTTTCTTTCTGCAGGATCGGCGCGCGGCCCCACAGATACTCAGCAGCCGGATTGAAATAGATGATATTTCCTTCGGCATTGGTGATGTAAATCGCAACAGAGAGACTATCCAGCCCCTTATAATCAGTACGTGACCCAACAGAGTTCAACTCATCAACTTTGAATTCTCTTATAAGCGCATCCATTGTCGTGTCCTTAGCTAGTGTCTTGAATCGAGAGGCTTATATTAGGAAGGAATGATTAACAAAATATTAGGGAGGTCAAATATATTGAAGCTTTGTTACGAAAACGCGTAATAATAAACCTCTGAAATCAAAGGTTATTTCCTGCGCGCTTTGATTCTGGCTGAAAGATTGTCCAGATAAATATAGACAACCGGCGTGATAAATAAGGTCAAAAGCTGTGACAGGCACAAGCCGCCGACCACTGCGATGCCGAGCGGCTGACGCAATTCGGACCCCGCACCGATACCAAGCGCGATCGGCAACGTGCCGAAAATCGCCGCCATTGTCGTCATCATGATCGGGCGGAATCGCAGGAGACAGGCCTGATAAACGGCTTCCTCGGCGGACTTACCTTCCTCGCGTTGCGTAATTGCGAAATCGACGACCATGATCGAATTTTTCTTCACGATACCGATCAGCAGGACAATACCGATGATCGAGATAACACTTAAATCCATATGAAAGAGCATCAAGGCCAGCACCGCGCCAAGTCCCGCCGACGGCAGGCCCGACAGAATGGTGATCGGGTGGACGAAACTTTCATACAGCATGCCAAGAATGATGTAGATCACGAGAATGGCAAACATCAGTAACGTGCCCTGCCCGGCCAGTGAATCCTGGAACGCTTGCGCCGTGCCCTGGAAAAGACCGGAGACATTGGCTGGCATTTTCATTTCCTTTTGCACCTGCCCGATACGCGTCACCGCGTCGCCGAGTGAAATTCCCGGCGCAAGGTTGAAGGAAATCGTCACCGCCGGAAGCTGGCCCTGATGGTTGATCGAGAGAGCCGCAACGCCGCGCGTGACTGTCGCAATTGAATTTAACGGCACTGACTGGCCATCGGCCCCGGTCACATAGATCTGGCTGATACTGTCGACTGAACGCTGGAATTCCGGCGCGACTTCGAAAATAACCTGATAATCGTTCGATGACGTATAGATACTCGCCGCCTGCGCCGTACCAAAGGCCGCATATAATGCCTGCCGCACGTCATCATAGGTTATGCCCGCGCGTGACGCTTTTTCCTGGTCGACATTTACGACTGCCTGCGGGCTGCTCAGTTGAAGATCGGATGTCACATCCTGAAACATCTTCTCGGTGCTCAGGCGATCCTGCAGCTTCTGCGACCAGTCATAGAGCTCGTCAAGATCGTTATCCTGCAAAGTATATTGATACTGGCTCTTTGCCGCGCGGCCGCCGATCTGGATATTCTGCACCGGCTGAAGATACGATTTAATACCCGGAATATGGGCAAGATCCTTGCGCAATTGCTGGATGACAGCAAACACGTCATCCCGCTTGCCGTCTTTCAGGCTGATGAACAGGCCTCCCGTGTTCAAAGAACCCTGACCGCCCGTGCGCGAAAACACGCTCTTGATATTGGGGTTTTTCTGAATGATCGCCGCGACCTGCTGCTGTTTGGCCAGCATGGCATCATAAGAAATGTCCTGCGCGCCTTCGGTCGAGCCGTTGATAAAGCCGGTATCTTCCTGCGGGAAGAAGCCTTTCTGGACATGGGCAAAAGCGAGCGCGCTGAATACCAGTAATGATAAGGTGATGACCAGAACCATAAAGCGATGCTGCAGGACGAGTTTCAATCCTCCTTCGTATTTATCGAGCATCCACTGGAAACCGTTTTCAAGCTTCTGCGCGAATTTGCCGTCGCCGTGAATATCCTGGGATCTGAGCAGCCTGCTGCAAAGCATCGGTGTCAGCGTCAGGGCGACAAGGCCGGAGAACAGGATCGCAAGACTGATCGTCAGCGCGAATTCCTCGAACAGCCGCCCGACGATCCCGCCCATGAACAGGACCGGGATAAAGACGGCGATCAGCGAGAAGGTCATCGACAAAATGGTGAAGCCGATTTCCTTTGCGCCCTTGAACGCGGCTTCCATGGGCTTCTCGCCGTTCTCTATATGGCGGACGATATTCTCGAGCATGACGATCGCGTCATCGACCACGAAGCCGACACATAACGTCAGGGCCAGAAGTGAAATATTGTCGATAGAGAAACCAAGCAGCGACATGCCGCCATAGGTTGCAACAATCGAGAGCGGCACGGCGAGCGCCGGAATAAAAGTCGCGCGCACGCTGCGCAGGAACAGGAAGATCACGACCACGACCAGGGCGAAGGTGAGCATCAACGTGAACTGGACATCATGGACCGAGTTTTTGATGGAAAGGGACCGGTCCATCGTCGGCGTGATCTCGATCGAGGCCGGCAACTGGCTGCGGAATGTCGGCAACAGGGCGCGTACATCGCGCACGACATCGATCGTATTCGCCGATGCCTGACGCTGAACCGCGATAATGATCGCCGGCTTGCCGTTCAACGCGGCGGATTGATGGATATCCGCGACCCCGTCAATGACTTCGGATACGTCACCGAGTTTGACGGGCGCGCCGTTTTTCCAGACCGTGATCAGTTCACGAAATCCTGCCGCGTCTTTTGGCTGGCCGTTCATATCGATGTTAAAGAGCTGGTTCTGGCCGTAGATACTTCCCATCGGAGAATTGGAAGCGGCGGCGGCAACGGCATTTTCAACCTGGTTGAACCCAAGCCCCTGCGCCGCCATTTTATCCGGGTCCGCCTGAACGCGGATCGCGTATTTCTGCTCGCCGAAGATCATCGCCTGCGCAACGCCGGGCACCATTGAAATACGCTCTGCCATAAGCGTGTCCGCATATTCATCGACCTTGGACAAAGGCAGCGTATCGGACGACACGGCAAGGAACAGGACCGGCGCATCTGCGGGGTTGACCTTGCGGAAGGATGGCGGCGTGGTCATTTCCTTCGGCAGTTTGCGCAAGGTGGCGGAAATCGCCGTCTGCACATCGAGCGCCGCGCCGTCAATACTGCGGTCGAGATCGAACTGGAGCGTGATGCGGGATGAACCCAGCGTGCTCGACGAGGTCATCGAGGATATGCCGGCGATCGTCGAGAACTGGCGCTCGAGTGGTGTCGCTACCGAGGATGCCATTGTCTCGGGGCTCGCGCCTGAAAGATT
>JBEHYB010000115.1:0-5121 GCA_048498395.1 Pseudomonadota bacterium | reverse complement strand
TCCATGCATTGTCCTTTCTGCGGATTTCAGGAAACACAGGTCAAGGACTCTCGTCCGGCTGATGATGGCACATCCATTCGCCGCCGCCGCGCCTGTCCCGATTGCGGCGGACGTTTTACAACATCCGAGCGCATCCAGCTTCGGGAATTGACGGTCGTCAAATCGGACGGCAAGAAACAGGCTTTCGATCGTGATAAGGTTACGCGTTCGATGCAGATCGCGCTGCGTAAGCGCCCGATAGACCAGATGCAGATTGAAAAGGCGGCGAACAGTATTGTCCGCCAGCTTGAGACCAGTGGCGACGTTGAAGTCAGTACAAGGCAGATCGGCGAGCTTGTGATGCAGGCACTGATTCAGCTCGATATGGTCGGTTTCATTCGTTATGCTTCCGTTTATAAGGATTTCAGTAAGCCGGACGATTTCAAAATCTTTGTGAAAGAGCTTTCCGAACTTCAGGTCCCACGCGGCATCGATAGCGCGGAATAACATGACCGCGGAATTATTCTCCGATGAAAAATATATGCAACAGGCACTGTCTCTGGCCGATGCCGGACTGGGTCGTGTCGCGCCCAATCCTTCCGTTGGCTGCATCATCGTCAAAGGTGATGAGGTCGTGGGTCAGGCGCGCACGGCAGACGGTGGTCGTCCTCATGCGGAAACGCAGGCATTGCTGCAGGCCGGCGATAAGGCCAAAGGTGCTACGGTTTATGTAACGCTTGAGCCGTGCAGCCATCATGGCAAGACGTTGCCTTGCACAGATTCACTGATTGCGGCGCAGGTAAAGCGAGTGGTGATCGCCTGCAGGGATGACGATCGCCGCGTTGCCGGGCAGGGAATCAAGGCTTTGCAGGAAGCCGGGATCGAGGTTGTCGTCGGCGTGCTTGAAAAAGAAGCGCGCGCTTTGAATGAAGGGTTCTTCAAGCGCATCAATAATTACCGCCCGCTGGTCACGCTTAAAATGGCGACCAGTATCGATAGCAAAATCACGCTTTCCGCAGGTGAAAGCCAATGGATCACGGGCGAAGAAGCCCGGGCACGCGTGCATCTTGAACGTTCGCGCCATGACGCGATCCTGACGGGGATAGGTACTATTCTCGCGGATGATCCGCTGCTTACGACACGCATGGAAGGCAAGGATCATAAATCGACGCGTGTCATTCTCGACACCAATCTCAGGTTTCCGCTTAATGCAAAGATGAATGCCACGACTTTCGAAGGACCGGTCTGGATTTATACGTCGCCCAATGCAGATAAAGAAAAGAAAGCCGCGCTTGAAAAGCGGGGCTTGCGCGTTATCGAGATGGATTTATCGGCCAATGGCCGTGTTTCTATTCCCTTCGTGCTCGAGCATCTGGCCAATGAAGGTATCACGCGCCTGATGGTCGAAGCCGGGCCGGCGGTATTCACGTCATTCTTCAAGATGAAGGTATGGGATAATCTGCTGTTGTTCCGCGCGCCGATCGTCATTGGCAGCAACGGTATCGATGCTTTCGGTGACACGGAATTGAAAAGCCTTGCCCAGGCTCCACGATTGAAATTCATCGCCAAAGAACAGCATGGCGATGACCTGCTGGAAATTTACCGCAACGTCTGAACTTTCAGCGTATGACCGTGAGCTTTTTTGGCCTTCAGGTATTTTTCATTATACGGATTTGTAAATGTGCCTGTCGGAATGACCGATTCAAGCTCAATACCAAGTTCGGTAAGAGATTTTGATTTGGCCGGGTTGTTGGTCAAAAGCCGGATGGCGGTTACGCGAAGATCTGTTAGCATCTGCGCCGCAATAGTGTAATTGCGTGCGTCTTCCTCAAGACCGAGATGAGTGTTGGCTTCGAAAGTATCCAGACCCCCGTTGATCTGCAGATCGTAGGCATCAAGTTTATTATAGAGGCCGATATTTCGGCCTTCCTGACGAAGGTACAGTATGATACCGCCGGCTTCCGTCATCAGGTCGATCGCTTCATGAAGCTGGTCATTGCAATCACAGCGTTTAGAACCGAAGACATCGCCGGTGAGGCATTCTGAATGAATGCGCACCAGTGGATATTTCTGCTTTTCCCAACCGGGAAACAGGATCGCTACGTCCTCGGTAGTTTGACCGGGCAGGTGGAATGAGACGAATTCAGCCGCCGGGCAATCGCGAAGAGGGATCGTGACGCGCGTGCGGATTGTCATCAGGCCACCATTCTTGCGACATAACGGGCAAGCATATCGACTTCCATGTTTATCTTGTCGCCGACCTTGCGCGTGCCGAGCGTCGTCACCTGCATCGTGTGCGGAATGATATTTACGCCAAAGCTCGTATCGGTAACCTCATTGACGGTAAGGGATATACCATCAAGCGCGACCGAGCCTTTCGGCGCAACGAATTTCTCAAAGCCTTTCGGTGGCGTGATTTCGATGCGCCATGAATCTCCATCCTGTGTAATCGATTTGATCGTGGCGAGCCCATCCACGTGACCGCTTACGATATGGCCGCCCATTTCGTCGCCAAGGCGCAGCGAGCGCTCGAGATTGATCTCGGTGCCGATTTGCCATTCGCCCAGATTGGTCTTGGACAGCGTTTCGCCGGAGACATACATATCGAACCAGTCATCACCTTTTTCGATGACGGTCAGGCAACAGCCCGAGCAGGCGATCGATGCGCCGAGATCCGTATTGTTCATGTTGAATGGCGACGCGATACGAAAGACCCGATCAGCTTCTTTGGCGGTGACAGACAGGATTTTGCCTTTGCCGATGATAATGCCTGTGAACATTGGTTATGCTGCCTTGCTTGCCGGTTGTTTCAGGGTACGCATATTCTCAAGCGTCTTCAGTGCAGCGTTTGCCAGTTCTCTGCCCTTGATCGCGAAGTGATCGAAGAAGAATTTGTGATGTTCTTCGCTGTTGTGAAAGTTTTGTGGTGTCAAGATCATGGACAGCACGGGAACTTCAGTATCGAGCGAGACGCGCATAATGCCGTCGATAACGGCAGTCGTTACAAATTCATGACGGTAGATGCCGCCATTGGTGATCAGTCCGCCGCAGGCAATGACTGCGTACTTGCCGGACTTCGCCAGAAGTTGCGCTTGCAGAGGAATTTCGAGACTGCCCGGTACTTCATATATATCGATATTTGATTTCGGGAATCCGGCTTTGACCAGGTCTTCGATAAAAGTCTTTTTGCCTTCATCGATAATATCTGTATGCCAGCCGGCGGAGATGAATGCGATGCGTTCGGAAGTATATGCCATTTGTGTATGCCTTCTTTGGTTCACTAATAAAAAGCGTCACCAGGGCATACAGGAACAGACTCGCGCCTGCGGCTTCCCGCATGCGTGGTCTATCCTTGCTCTCTTTCATCCGGACTATGACCGTCGGCTCTGGCATCTCACCAGATCTGCTGACACTCTCAATTGCCTTGAAAGCCGCTCGCGGGCTCATGAAATCGCTTTCACATACCGCCGGTGGGGAATTACGCCCCGCCCTGAGAACATAAGTAATATAGTTAACAGGGCAGGGATAAGCAATGCTTGACTAAACTTCGTTCTCTGGCGTAGAAAGCGGGCATAAAATAAGGGTTCTTGAAAATGTCTGGTTCAAAAAAAGCGCGTTCGACTTCTGCACGGTTATTCTCTGTTCAGGCGGTGTACCAGTCTTTGCAGAATAACCAGCGCCCGATCGGCCTTGTCGAGGAATATCTCCAGCATAATGTGGGGATGGATCTTGAGGACGGGGAGATGGTGACACCCGACGAAACCCTGTTCAAAAGCATTATGGCGGGGGTTACGACCCGTTCCGGCGACCTCGAAACCCTCCTGAATGCCCGTTTGCCGTCCCCGGATATCGAATTATTGCTTAAATCCATCCTTTTATGCGGAATTTATGAGATTGTAGGTCATCCGGACATCGATGCGCCGATCATCATTGCCGACTATATCAATGTCGCTCACGGCTTTTATGCCGGGTCCGAGCCGAAGCTTGTGAATGGCATTTTGGACGCAGTTGCGAAAGAAAATCGCGGCTGAGGTCGCAAGCATTTGATTTAATTACGTAATGTAATAAAATTACTAGGCAATCCTTACCTATTGTTAATCATCCGCAGGTTATTCTTAATAGTGGTAAGAATTTTCAGGGATTCGGGAATCATATTTATATGAAAAAGTTGATTATTGCCTCTATTGCTCTTTTGATCTTTGGGGCCTGCGGTGTTGGCGCTTATATGTTTTTCAACAACTCTGCACAGGCTACGGAATCGAAAGAAGCTAAGAAAGAGGAAGCAAAAACCGAAGTTGCTCCCCCGACCTATGTCGAGATGAAACCACTTGTGCTTCCTGTGGTTGACAAGAATGGCGTGTCGCAAATCATCAGCATCGTTATTTCTCTGGAAGTGGACGATCCCGCGAAGGCTGCGAATGCCGAAGCGTTGAAGCCACGCCTGACTGACGCGTATATTCAAGGCATGTACGGCGTGTTGAGTTCTCAATCGGTGATGGCCGACGGCATTCTGCAGGTCGGTTATATCAAGGACCGTTTGAATCACATCACCACGAAAGTTCTCGGCGAGAACCAGGTGAAAGACGTGCTCTTGCAGGTCGTCCAGCAACGTCACGTGTAAGCGTATCATCGCTCTCCATTATTGTGCAAAGCATCAGCGTTAGTCACAGGTTGTCATAAAAACAATCCTGATCTCTTGCTATATTCCCGTATTTTGTCATCCTCTCTGCGGTTCAGGGATTTCCCTGAAAGAAACAAACGCATAAGAGGAAATAATGACAGGTATATATCTCATGATAGCCTGCTGTGCTTTTCTGGCACTTATTTATGGCCAGGTCGCATACAGACAAGTCATTGCTAAGAGTCCGGGGAATGCTCGCATGCAGGAAATTGCTGCTGCGATTCAGGAGGGCGCAAAAGCTTATCTCAATCGGCAATATCGAACTATCGGCATGGTCGGCATCGTTGTTGCTATCGTGCTCTATTGTATTCTTGGCTGGCATGTCGCTGTCGGTTTCATCATCGGCTCTATCGCATCAGGTCTTGCGGGTTATATCGGGATGAAAGTAGCCACCAAAGCAAACGTACGCACGGCCAATGCAGCCAGAACAAGTTTATCAAAGGCATTAAAAGTTTCTTTTA
>JBEHYB010000114.1:0-5125 GCA_048498395.1 Pseudomonadota bacterium | reverse complement strand
TTGAAGCCGCCTGCCGCGAAATCGGTGAGCTCATTGCCCGGAAAGACACTTATCATTCGGTCATCCTGCGCAGCACCGTGATCCCTGGCACCGCGCGCAATATCGCCATCCCCGCTTTGGAGAAATACTCAGGCAAAAAATGCGGCGAAGGCTTCGGCTTTGCCAATAATCCTGAATTCCTGCGCGAAGGCTCGGCGATTTACGATTATTTCAATCCGCCGAAAATTGTGATCGGCGAAACCGATGCCCGCACGACTGCCGCCCTCCTTGAACTTTACAAGGATATCGACGCACCGCGCGCGGTGACCAGCGTAGAGGTCGCCGAAGGCGTTAAATACGCGGATAATTCATGGCACGCCATGAAAGTCGGCTTCGCGAACGAGCTCGGCAATATATTGAAAGAATCCGGTGTCGACTCCCACAAGGTCATGGAAATATTTTTTCTCGACACAAAATTGAATTTATCGCGCAACTACCTGATGCCCGGCTTTGCCTTCGGCGGCTCGTGCCTGCCCAAGGATGTCCGCGCCATCCGCCAAGCCGGAAAGAGCAAGGGCTTGCAAACGCCGCTTTTCGATGCGCTGCTCGAAGCCAACGAAGCACAGATCGCACGCGCCCATAAAATGATCCTTGAATCCGGTCACCGCAAAATCGCCATGCTCGGCCTCGCCTTTAAAACGGGTACAGACGATCTGCGTGAAAGCCCCCTTCTCACTCTCGCCTCCCGGCTGCTTGAGGATAATTTCGAGCTTAAAATCTACGATCCCTCACTTGCAAAGAGTCTGCATGTTCCCGATCGCATCGAAAAACTGCTGGTAAATGATAATGATGCCGGTTTTCTCGGCTCTGATATCTTTATCATCGGCAATGCCGACCGGCGTTACGGCGATATCCTGAAGAACGTCAATGATAATTCACTGATCATCGACTTGATACGCCTGAAAGATGCCAGCCATCTGGAGACGCGCCCCAACTACAGCGGTATCTGCTGGTAGGACCGCATGGAAAATTCCACACGCGGCGCTTTCGGATTTCTGCTTTACACGATTGGCCTTTTTGCCTGCCTGATTTTCCTGCCCGACAACATCCTGCATCCCGGCTCGTCACAGGTTCTGTTTACAATCGGTTATCTGGCTATCTGGCGCTATGGCTGGGGCCTCGTTCATTATATCAGGCATTTGATATACAGACACCGCATATTTCCGCGCCTGCGCCAATCCGCCAGTCCGCATGACGCGTCCCTGATGCCGCCGCATGTTTATCTGCTCATCACCAGTTTCCGCATCGATGCCTTAACAACCGCCAAAGTCTATAACGCCGCCTTCGCAGAGGCCATCAATAGCGGCCTGCCCGCTACGATCATCGCTTCGATCGTCGAGCGCGCCGATGAAATCCTCATCGAAGACCTGTTTCGCTCCCATAAAATCCCCGAGCGTGTGAAGCTGAATATCGTGCGTATCGCCGGCACCGGCAAACGCGATGCGCTTGCGCAGGGGTTTCGTGCCATCTCGCGTGACCTGCCCGAAGACAGCTCAATCGTCGCCGTTATCGACGGCGATTCCATCATCGAGCGCGGCCTTATCCGCAAATGCGTCCCGTTCTTTAAAACGGTTCCCAATCTCGGCGCGCTCACGACCGATGAAATCTGCGAAGTCATGGGCTCACCTACTATCCGCGAATGGCACGACCTGCGCTTCGCCCAGCGGCAGATTCTGATGTCGTCGCTGGCACTTTCGCGAAAAGTGCTGACACTGACGGGCCGCATGTCGATGTTTCGCGCGGATATCGTCACCAATCCTGATTTTATAGAGACAGTACGCAACGACACGATCGACCACTGGCGGCTGGGGAATTTCCGGCTTCTCACAGGCGACGATAAATCAAGCTGGTTCTGGCTATTAAAAAATAACTGGGACATGCTCTATGTGCCCGACACTGTCGTAATGACGGTGGAACATCCACCGCATGAGAATTTCTTCTGCGCCTCGACGATGCTGATGTTCCGCTGGTTCGGCAATATGTTACGCACGAATTCGCGCGTGCTCGCCATGGGGCCGCGCAAGGTCGGGTTCTTCCCGTGGTGGTGCGTGCTCGACCAGCGTATCTCCATGTGGACCTCGCTGTCCGGCCCCGCTTTTGCGCTGTTCCTGTCGCTTTCGCACTCGCTTTTGTTTTTCCCGGCCTATATTGTCTGGATCGGCCTGACCCGCTGGGTCATGTGCCTGATGCTGCTTGCCGCCCGCCCCGCTTTAAGCCCGCGCTACCCGTTCCTGCTTTACTACAACCAGATATGGGGATCGCTGATTAAAACTTACGTCTTCTTCCGCCTCGACCGCCAGTCATGGACGCGCCAGAAAACAAAAATTAACCGCAACCTGACCCCGGCGCAACAGAGATTCCAGACGCTGAGCTCCGTGCTCACCCACTCTGTCGCCGCCCTGATTTTTCTCTCACTGATCGGCGCGGCATCGGGCACGATGACTCTGCCTGAGAGCGTTATCGACCTGATCGCCAGCCTTTAAAACTTGAAATACAGGAAGGGCGAATAACTCTGCGCGAGCAATCGCGCGACACCGGCCACAAAAATCCCGAAAATCATGATATCCTTCGCATAGAGCGGCAGCGCGATATGCTCCATTCTCGGCCCCGCATAAACGATACCTATACCGCCGATAAGCGCGGCCATCGATACACCTTTGATCTGCCATCCCATGTCGTCGCTGATCGAAATGCCGTGTAATCCGCTCATGCCCTTATACATCATGACGGCATCGGCGATATTATCGGACCTGAACAATACCCAGCCGATCAGCACGATAAAAATACATCCTGCCTGTGACCCTTTGAAATTATATCGCCGCTCGATAGCCATCACTGAACCATGCAGCAATCCCCACAGCACAAAAGTCCAGTTAGCCCCATGCCATAAGCCGCCAAGCAGCATCGTGATTATAATATTGAAACTCGTGCGGTTCTCGCCGCGCCTGTTGCCGCCCAGAGGGATATAGAGATAATCGCGCAGCCATGTGGAAAGGGATATATGCCACCGTCGCCAGAACTCCGTAATCGTTTTGCTCAGGTAAGGCGCATTGAAATTCTCGATAAAGCGGAAGCCCATCATAAGGCCGAGCCCGACCGCCATATCCGAATAGCCCGAGAAATCGAAATAAAGCTGGATCGCATAGGCAACCGCGCCGAGCCAGCCATCTGCCATGCTGGGCATTGGCAGGGCAAAGGCCGCATCGGCGAGTGGCGCGACCGTATCGGCGATCAGGACTTTCTTGGCAAAGCCCGTCATAAACCGCCGAGCTCCTTGCGAAAACTTGTCGAAATTATGGTCGCGCGCCTCGAACTGAAAGGCGAGATCCTTGAACCGCAATATCGGACCGGCAACAAGCTGCGGGAACAGCGTGATAAAAGCCGCGAAATCGACGATGTTTTTCGGGAGATGCGCATCGCGCCGGTAGATATCGATTAAAAAACTGATGGCGTGGAAAATATAGAATGAAATGCCGATGGGAAGCAGGATGCGGATTGCCTCGATACTTCCAAATCCCATATCTTTCAACAACAGGTTCATCGTATCGATGCCGAAATTGAAATATTTGAAAACGGCGAGCGTGCCGATATTCAGGACAATGCCAAGGATCAGGTATTTTTTATCAGACCCGGTGCCTGTATATTTCTCGATTTTCGCGGCAATGAAATAGCTCCATAAAATCACACTCAGCATCAGGGCAAGGAAATCTATTCGCCACCAGCCATAGAAAATGACGCTCGCGGCAAGGATTACATGCGACCTGAACCGGAACGGGGTCAGGTAATAGACAGACAGGAAGACCGGCAGGAAGAGGAAAAGAAAAACGGTCGACGAAAAGACCATTCCCTATTTTACCGTCTTGATCTGCGTTTCGATGAAATTGACTTTCGGCTTTTTGGCCAGGTTATCGTAGACAAGCACGGTATAGGAATGCCCGCGCACGAGGTTTCTCTCGCCCAGATCCTCAAGTTTTTCCATGCCGCCATAGACAGCCATTGAAACCTTGACCGGGTTGATCTCCTTGTAATTTTCTTCGCCTGTCTGCGTGGCAGCAATAATACCCGTCTTGCCGTCGGATGTTTTCAGGTAAAGCCCGCCCTGTTTGGAATAAACATAAAGGCCGATAATCGCCTTCGACGTATTCTGGATCGGCTTGTCCTCGACGAACTTCAAAGCTTCCGGCGTTTCGACGATCGTGTAAAATTTCTTCTGCGCCAGAATTTTTGTAACCGATCGGTCGCCAACTGTGATTTTGATATCACCTCGTCTCACGGCATAATAAGGTGTCGCGTCACCATAGGCCGCGCCGTCGAGAATTTTCCGGTCGAGCCTCAACGGCCTGACCGACTGGTCGGTGTTCAGGTTGATCAGGCGTATATAAGTTGAATCCGGCGACGGCAACGCATCGTATAAAGCCTCATCTTCCGCGCGGCATAATGATCCGCCCGCAGAGACGATAATGGCGACAATCAGGAACCCGAGAATACGGCGCATGGAAATCTCCTTGAATATTAAAAACGCTCCCAAATTATCAGACTTAATAACGGGATATAATCTCCACCCTGCTTTCATCCCCATTAAGTTTGCGGGCAATCCCGCCGCCTTGCAGCTTGAGATCGCCCCCGAAAAGCCCGGAATTCATGGAAGCATTTGAAATATCCAGTTTTTCCATGCTAATCGAACGAAATCCGCCGGTTTTGATAAAGCCGCCATTGGCCTCGACCTTGACACCGTTCATGGCCACGCCGGTTTTCGTCGTGACGGGGTCCTTCCTGAAATTGCGCCTGGTGTCTTTCAGGTCGTCTTCATAAAGGATAAAGGCGTAATCCTTGTTGAACCTGTTGACCCCGCCCTCGACCGTGACGCGCTCGCTGTTGCGCACACGCAGCCCCGCGCCTTCATTATATTGAAGACGGTTATTATATATCCTGTTATCGGAACTTTCATAAACCGAAATACCGTCGCCCTTGTTGAACTGCGACAGGTTATCGGCGATGACGATATCGCGGCAATTGCGGTCGAGCATGATGCCCGATCCCGTATTCCGAAACGTCTCATTGTGAAAAATATAGCTGTCGGTCACAT
>JBEHYB010000113.1:0-5234 GCA_048498395.1 Pseudomonadota bacterium | reverse complement strand
CAATCGCCGCTGTCAATGTCGTCTTGCCATGGTCAACGTGACCAATTGTGCCGATGTTACAATGCGGTTTATTACGTTCGAATTTTTCCTTAGACATTTTGTAGGCCTCTTTTTTGGTTAGGTTAGCGGCCCCTTATTAAGCCATCAGGGAACCTTGTTTAATGGGCATGATTTATAGAGAGTGAGCTAGAACTGTCAACGGGTTTTTCAATGATATCAGCCGCTTTGGCCGGTCAGGAACCGGGCGGCGCGGCCCATGATTTCGGTGACATCAGCCTGAACTTTGGCAAAGCCCGCCGTTTTCGCGCCCGTCGCCTCATCCATATAGAGATCCTTACGGATTTCGATCATAAATGACATAACCCGAGCATCCCGACCGTAATAGGCCGAAGGCACCAAAGTCCCCGAAAAAGGTACATCGAGCCCCACTTCATAGCCCAGTTCCTCAAAACCACCCGCGACCAACGAGGCCAGCTCTTTGGGGGTATGGAACGGGTCGGTGCCGATCCCGATCTGCGGGCGCGGCAATTCCCGGTTCTGGAGTTCATAGGGCAGCGCCTTGGAAGGGTAGCTGTGACAGTCGATAAAGAGGCATTTGCCGAAACGGTCGAGCATCTTGCCTGTCTCGCGATCGAGCGCGTGATGATGCGGCCAGTAATAACGCTGCATCAATTCCTCACGCCGCGCGCTTGAGATCTCATGGCGCAGGGGCGTAAGTTGCGTCGTTACCGTATAAAGCGCGCCCATACCACGCGCCGCCATCGATTCCTGCGCATCGTCGCTGAAACGTTCCGCATCGACGAGAAATCTTGAAACCGGGAATATAATCGGCAGCGATCCCGGCAGGTCGTAAATCTCATGCGTATGCATATCGACAAGCCGCAGATTTTCGAGATCGAGTTCGGCACCCGATACTATATATTCATCGCGCTCATGCTGCGGAATGTCGAGCGAGGAATGCGGTATATGCAGGATGACGGGAAGCTCGGTCATTAAAGGATATTATTTCTTTTCCCAGCCCATGTACAGGACGGCGGG
This sequence comes from Pseudomonadota bacterium, assembly GCA_048498395.1. Classification (GTDB taxonomy): domain Bacteria; phylum Pseudomonadota; class Alphaproteobacteria; order Micavibrionales; family Micavibrionaceae; genus Micavibrio_B. Next base: position 4,196 of record JBEHYB010000113.1, on the reverse strand, counting down.
CAAGGTGCGTTCCGGCGTATCGTGCCAGTTCTTCTCGCGCTTGAGGACCTCGAAACCGTGCCGACGGTAAAAGCCTTCGAGCTTGTCGAAACAATTGAGATGCAGCCGGTCGTATTTTTCCTGCGCGAATTTCAACGCATCCGAGCCATGGCCGACCAGACGCGAGAACAGGTTGGACAGCTCACCCTCTTTGGTGATGACAAAACCGGACAGCCCGCCTTCCTTGATCCAGCATTCCGCCTGATCGTAATCACTGAGGATTTCAATGTCGCGGCAGCGATGCGGATGTTCGTGGCAGAATGTATGAATATGGTCGCGGAATTCATGCGCGGCGACCTGATTGAAAACCGGACCAAGATTGATAATTTGGGGTGTCTCCCCTGTTCCGATCGTCGGATCGGAATCGTCTCTATAATACATACACATACCCTCTAGACGTTAACAAAGTGAGGGCATGGGCTTTTTAGGGACCCAGCGCTTTAGCATTTTTTACGTGGTGCAAGCTGCCCCTCAAATTCCACGTTATTCGGACGGCTCTTATGCCTGAGACGGCAGGCCCGGGTCAATATATTTCTTAAATAAAAAAGCCGCCCGAATCTTGCGACCGGGCGGCCTTGCTAGTTCTGATACTTAATTAGACCGGAGCCATCGCGCGTTTTACTTTTGGCTCGTGGACAGGAACCGTGATTTCCGCACCGTTCATATCGAGGAGTTTAACGCCAAGGTCGGCCAGGTGAATTTTTTCTTCATGGTTTGGCATCGCATTGAGAGAGATCGTGACTTTATCACCTTCTTCATTTCTTTCAACGATAACGCTTCTTTGTGAAACGCGGTGAGCGATCTGACCGAGGATTTTATTAACCGCTCTCTTATGGCCTTCAACTTCCAGCTGAATCACCGGGAAACGCATGTCGCGCGGCGTATGATTTACTTCCGGGATCGATACGATCAGGAAATCTTCGCTTGGCCTAGGGGCATCATAGAAACCTTCCGGAATATGACGGCCCGCAGCAATGAGCCTTGCATCCGCGCCATTGATGGCAGCGTGCTTAGGATCCATATATATTAAAATTTCGTCTTCAGTGATTTGCTCGAGCTGCTCGGCAGAGAGATCCGCTTGCTCTGTAAATTCATTTGCGATGGTAGTCATGTTTATTCCTTACTCAAAAAATTAAATTAAGGGGGCTACCCTAATTATTTTCCGGCGAGGCTGTAAAGAACTTTTTACTTATGTGAAGCTTCTAATATGAAAGCGGTTAATTTAACTTTTGAAATAAAATTAACCTGGAGACGCGGACAGACCTTCGCCAACAAAGGCGCGCTCGATGACAAAGGTACCGCGTTCGCGGGCGGACCCCTGCACAAGCCCGTGCGCGAGGCAGATTTCCTGCATTTCCTTGTTCATCGCGGCGCTGCCGCAGATCATGACGCGGTCGGTTTCCGGATTGAAATTCATCTGGTCGAGGCCACGGTCGCTGAAAAGGCGGCCGCTGTTGATATGGTGGGTCAGGCGACCCTGGCGCGGTTCAAAATTTTCCTGCGAGACTGTCGGATAATGATCGAGGACTTTGCCTGCGAATATTTCCTCGTAATAACCGCGAACTTCTTCTTCGCTGATAGCTTCGACGTTCGGATCGCGCTCCATATGGAACTGGTTTTCAAAGAGAGTGATTTCGTGAAAAATTTCACGGAGGTCTTTGGTCAGAAGTTCGCGATAGGAAAGCTCTTTTACCAGACGTACGCCATGACCGACGATTACTTCGTCGAAATTTTCGAAAGTCCTGTGATCGCGGATAATACTTAAAAACGGAGCAAGGCCCGTGCCCGTGCCAAGCAGGTAAAGCCGTTTGCCGGGTGTCAGTTCATCGATGGTCAGATTGCCGGTAACACTGTTTTTCAGCAGTATCTGTGATGCTGGCTGCCCGTCCGTTTCAGCATGAATTTTCTGGAGGTGTTCAGTCAAAGGGCCGTCCGGCACTTTGATGGAAAGGAATTCCAGTTCCTTGGGATTATTGGGCGATGAAGCGATGGAATAGGCGCGCATTAAAGTCGCGCCCTTGTCGTTGAGCAGAGGCTCCCCGTCTTCCTTGAGCAAACCCAGCATCGCAAACTGGCCGGCGCGGAATTTGAAACCCTCAGGACGCTCGACACCGAAACGGAAAAGCGTATCGGTGAGATGCTCGACCCACGTCACCTTCTGGATGCTGATGCCTTTTAAGTCGTTCTTTGCTTCCGGGAGAATATCCAAAATCAATCCTCTTACTCAAAAGATACATGGAGCGGTGAAGGGAATCACATTTAAAATCTAAGGCCTTGATCGGAATCAGTTTAGCCCGATGTGAATTTCCCGTCTGCCCCCAAATCTGCCCCCACATTCGATTTTGAGGCCGTAATGAACAGGGGCGAACACCCACGAATAAACCACATCCGCCAGAACGATTCAACCGATACCCCACCCCCCGGTGGTGGCCCTATCATCTCAGCGCAAACACGCGCCCAGTCGCCCGATAAAATATGCGAAAGCCAAAACCAAGGCCGAATACGCTATGCGGCCTGTTCCCGTGGCATATTGCGGGAAACAATTAATTCACCATTGCCGTGCGGCAAACGCACAGTGCCGCTGTCCATTTTCCAGTTTCGGTATTTCTTAACCATCTTCATAATCCAAGGCTCGTCATATGCGGATATAACGAACTGCTCCGCACCCTGAATTGTCAATCTATTCAGAATTTTCGGGAACTCCGGCCTGATAGACCGAACATCAATCTCAGTAGCAGGGTATTTGTCAAAGGGCTTTTTAGGCGCTTTCCTGTCGGCATCATCCAGGCTCAACTTAATCAAGATCGCGTATCTGGGAGAAATCGGCACAAACCTGTACGGTATCTGCGCTTGCGGCTTCGGATAATAATAGGCCACCGGAAAATCGCTGGTTAAAAACGGGCTGTCCGTTTCGTTATCAAGGATCATCCAAGGTGATTTGTAAAAGTGCCACTGCAAATCCACCAGATTCTGCATTGTACGGGCATGGGTATGCTTGGGATCGACCTTGGCGACCAGCCCCCCAGAGGCCATAAGCTGCTCAAAAACGTCTGGCGGTAACGGCTTCGCACCGGGAAATTTTTCAGGGTGATTCTGGATTTGCCGTGCAATGATATTGCCGCTGGATGCAACCATTTCTGCCGTGGCATGTGTGAGCGTTCTTATACTTGCCGGTGTGCAGGAAACCAGAACGGCAATGTATCCTGCCATGAAATATTTTACTTCTTCGTATTTCAAAAGGTTCTGAATATCTACAACACCGTGATCCCACTTGGGTTCGATGATACGCAGATATTGGTCAATCGCCCGCTCATCTTCAAAGTAAGGATTTGTGTCCCAGTCTTGAGCACAGCATATATTTTTCGTGGTGGGGGTAAAATGTTTCAGACCTCTTTTATCGTACGCATGTAAGAGGCTGCCCAGAGTCGGGTCTAAAAAATGCTTCAGGTAAGTCTGTGCAACATAATGATCCCTTGGCATCGGCTTTAAATTTTACTCCATGATCTAGGGCACCTGTTCTTTATAGCAAACCTCTTTGAACAAAGCGTCCACAAAAGTTCCAGGCTGTATTTGTTCAATTTTGTCGTCAAAATGAGTGATTACAGTGCCGTCTGGTAGAGCCTCCGTTCTATCACCCGTTGTTCTCAGTAGTTCGTTACCATTAAAAAGATAAACGATATTGGGATTTGTATATTCTCTTGCTTGGCAATTAAGTACTAAAAGACTTTTTAATTCGTCAAATTTAATATTGTTTTGCTTTGGGTTTACTTGTGGGGAGTTGAAAAGCATTCGTGACCATACTTTGACTTCATTTTCAGCCCGCACCAGACCTTCCCGATAATAATCAAAAACGTATTCCTTTGAGAAATATAAGTTCTGCCAGCCATCATCCAGTTTGATAGGGCGGCAGTCTGATTGGTTTGGATTTTGGGTGAAAAAGGCATTATTGTCAGCGCCGCATAGGTATCTTTCCAAAACGATCTGCTTGCCTGACTTTTCTAGGTTCTCTGAAATCTGCTTTTCGCCAGCATAAGAAGAAACTAATGGGACAGCATACATATTTATGAGGATAATTATGTACGTTAAAGCGAACAGAAATATAGCGTAGTCGAGTATTTTTTTCATCTTCAAACTTCCCGGTGTAAAAATGTCACCAG
>JBEHYB010000112.1:0-5242 GCA_048498395.1 Pseudomonadota bacterium | reverse complement strand
GCGTCGGGGTTCCAGTCCTTATGCGCCTCATCCGATAAAAGATTGGCGCTTACCTGGATGGTCGGGAAATCAACATTCGGGAGTGCGCTGACCGGTAGCGCGCGATAACCCGCGACACCGCCCACCAGCAAGCTCGCCATAAGAAGGATCGTGAAGACCGGGCGGCGGATACAAAAGTCGGAGATTTTCATGGAGCTGCCCCGTCAAACCTATTTCGCATTTTCTGCGGCAGGTTTCTTCTGGGACTTGTCATCCCCGCCAGTGGTTACTTTCGCGCCGTCTTTAAGCGCCATAAGGCCGTCGACCGCCACCTGCTCCCCGCTCGCGAGGCCGGACGCGATCAACGCCTGCCCGTCCTGAATGCGTTCAACCTTTACCGGTGTTTTTTTGGCGACATTGTCTTTGACGACGAAAACGAAATCACCGGTCGGGCTGTTCTGAATGGCGACTTCGGGCACGATAACCGCACGCGAACTATTGCCGACATTGGCTGTGAGCTTGACCAGCATGCCGGGCCACAGAGATTCATTCTCGTTCGGGAAGATCGCACGGCTGACGAATGTCCCGCTCGCCTGATCTATATTATTGTCGATATATGAAACCGACCCCAGCGATACATCATCCGAGTTGCTACGTGTCGCCTTCACCGAAACCGTGCCGTCCGTCATCGCCTTGCGAACCGCATCGAAATAATCCTGTCCGAGGGATGTCTGCACCTGTATCGGCCGGACCTGATTGATGGTCACCATCGATGCCGTATCATTTGCCTTGACGTTGTTGCCCAGCGTCAGATTGACGGTTCCCGTCCGCCCGGAAATCGGGGCTTTGATGACGGTATAGCTTAATTGCACCTGAATGTTATCAAGTGCGGCCTTGTCGGCAAGAACGGTACTGTTGCCGACATTCAGCGCGGTTTTTGCGTCGTCCAGCGCTTCCTGGCTGACGGCGTTTTGCTTGATGAGTTCCTGATTGCGGTTTAACTGGCGCTTTAGATTATCGAGCTGCGCCTGATCGCGCGCGAGATCCGCCTTGGCTTGCGACTCCTGCGCCTTTAGCGCACGGTCATCGAGAACGAACAGAACATCGCCCGCTTTCACTTCATCGCCGTCATGGAATTTTACTTCCACAAGCTGGGAATCTATTCGCGACTTTATACTGACCGTCTGTAACGGTACCACGGTGCCGATAGACGTAATTTCAATTGGAATGTCTTTCTGGATTGCGGCAGCCAGCTTGACCGGAACCGGAGGCACCGGCGGCGCATCGGAATTTTTGCCGATGGCAGGCTCAAGGAAGATATAAAAAACTGCGATCCCGACCAGAAGGAAACCGGGTATTGCGATCTTGTAAAGGGAGTGATTTTTCTCAGGCATCGCTGTCATGAATCTAGAATTCTTATTTTTTACCAATCTGGGCTTTTTCCGGCTCAAGTCCAGCCTGTTTTGATAAATATATCAGGTTATTAAGGGGTAACGGGGCTTTGCCGCACTTTCCCCCGCGACTTCACGTAAATAAAATTAAATTATTAAACATTTACTTGATATTCCGGCCCGTACGCAGGATTTCATCAGCTTCCGTTGTATAACTTCCATCTTCGTTATGCAGAACGATTCCGGGAAGAATTCGCGACGGTGTCTGGCGATCCTTGATCGCGCGCACGATCACGCGCTTCGCTTCCACACCTGCGCGCGGCCAGAGTGGAATGATCTCGATCGCGCCGAAAGCTTTTCCAAAGCCGATAAGAATTTTGTCGATACCATGCGCGGGGTAAATAATCGTGACACTGCCGTTCGATTTTACAAGCCGGTGTGCTGCCTTGATCCAGTCAGAGAGCGTCAGATCTTCCTGCAAATGGCCGTTTGCCTGCGCACGCGCTTCATCCGGGGACGGCATATGTTTCCCCGCTTCATTGAAAGGCGGATTGATAATGACGTGATCGAAAACAGGCTTGCTGTCGGCGTTGAACTGACGAATATCGGACTGCACAAATTCTGCGCTGTGCCCGTTCAGTGCGTTATTCTTTTTGGCAAGTTCGATGTAATCGCCAAACCAGTCGACACCCGTCAACCTGATTTCCGGCACGCGCCACAAAAGACAGAAAGAGGCTCCGCCGACACCGCATCCGGCATCGAGAACCTTCTCACCCGCATTGGCCGGACAGGCAGCCGCCAGCATCACTGAATCCAGCGAGGTACGAAAGCCCCCATCAGGTTGTAAAAGCTGGACTTTTTTGTCGAGAACGTAAATTTCTTCCATAAGGCCACCAAATTAAGTCAGAGATTGGCATTTTGAAAGGCTTTCGATATAAAAGCACCCATGTCGTTGAAAGTCGCCGCAAAAGAGCCGAAAACCGCCCATCCGCTGGAAGACCTGTCTTCCCTGCTGAAAAGCGATATGGATCAGGTGAACGCCCTTATCTATAAGCGCATGGAATCGGAAGTCCCGCTGATCCCGCAGCTTGCCGGGTATCTTATCGCGTCTGGCGGCAAACGCCTGCGCCCCCTGCTGACGCTCGCAGCCACAAGATTATTCAGTGCCGATTCAACGCGCTGTTTTTCACTCGCGGCAAGCGTCGAGTTTATTCATACCGCAACCCTGCTCCATGACGATGTCGTCGATGAGAGCGATCAGCGCCGTGGCAAGGCTTCGGCCAATCGCGTCTTTGGCAATCAGGAAACCGTCCTCGTCGGTGATTTCCTTTTCTCACGCGCTTTTGAGCTGATGGTCGAAGACGGCTCGCTCGATGTCCTGCGCATTCTCTCAAGCGCCTCCGCTGTGATCGCCGAAGGCGAAGTTTTGCAACTCTCGGTACAGGGAAATCTTGACACGACGCTCGATCAGTATCTGAAAGTGATCGGCGCGAAGACCGCCGCGCTGTTTGCCGCCGCCACCGAAATCGGCCCGGTCGTGACAGGCCAGTCGGCGGAGCAGCAGAAAAATCTTCGCGACTATGGGTACAATCTCGGCATGGCGTTCCAGATTGCCGACGATATTCTCGATTACCAGGCGGATGAGAATGAGCTTGGCAAAGCGATCGGCGATGATTTCAAGGAAGGCAAGATGACAGCCCCAGTCCTCTTCGCGCTCGAGAAAGCCGACGCATCCGAGAAAGAATTCTGGACCCGTGTCTTCGGCACGGAAACGGCAACCGACGCGGATTTGAAACACGCGCAGGAACTGATCCGCAAGCACAAGGCCGATATCCGTTCGCTCGACATGGCGAAGGATTATGCCGACAAAGCCGCTCAATCCCTGAAAAACCTGCCCGATACAGCACTTAAGTCGTTGCTAATAGAAACCGCTTATTACGCGTTAGAGCGCAAAAAATAAGGCTTTTCGTTTTTTATTGTAAAAAACACCAATTCATCCTTAAATGGCCCCAATCATAAACATATTTTGAGTAGGGATAAGAATGAGTAACGAAACAACGCTCGAAGAAGCCTTCTGCACGCTGGGCTCCGATTTTTTTAACAGCCACAACGCAACGCCTGCACAAAGGATATCCTGCACGAAAGCGTTCGTCAGAGCAAATTATCCAACACCGGGTTTTTCCACGTTAGAAAATGGCGCAGTTATCAAAGACGTTGAAACAGCGACTTTCGGTTGCGGTGTCGTCGTCATTGTAAAAATTGACGGCGTTCGCTACGTCCTGATGGGTCAGGCCGGCCCGCATTGCGAAAAAGAATTTAAAAGCAATCCTCGCAACGAAGGTAAAGAGTTTCGCACCTGTTACGCCATCCCCGGCGGCTTCGGCAACCTGACGAAAACCGAAGGCAGTTCGCAGGTTCCGGCCAACGAAGCTCAGGCAGAGAACGGTTTCCAGGCCATGGCGCGTGAGACCGAAGAAGAATTTCCAAAGGCTGACGGATCGCCGCTTATCTCGATAGATCCTGATGACATCACTCTGATGGACACGCTGACACTGAACATGGGGCCAAATAACAAACGTATCGTTATGGGCGGACTTTATGAAGCGACTGAACAACAATGCCGCGATATCGTTCATCATGTAGAGAGAATGGAAGACGACGCGGATTACAAACAACGCGTCACCGACCATACAATCAACAAACAATGGGGACTGGCAGAAGTCAGCGATAACAAGCTTTTCCTGCTGGACGATCTGGCAGACAGCATCGTACCGCTTTACCACGAAGACCAGCGATCATTGTTCCAGAAGGTTCAGCGCCATTACCAGCGTCAGGATGCCATGATCAGCAACGCACTCGCCGTTTCAAGATATCCAGGCTGATGCTGAAGGAAACTTACAATCCTGTCAGCCGGGCGGACCTGCTGGCCTCGATTGACGGAAAAGTCCAGGCGCTGCCCGCGCTCACGGAAACAGTCGCCGGATGGCGTGCGGAAGGCGCGAAAACCATCGGCATCACAAGCGGCGTATTCGATATTTTTCATCCGGGCCACGCCTCTTTCCTGTTAGAAGCAGCGAAACGCTGCGACCGCCTGATTGTCATTGTCGCGTCGGATCGCACCATCAGGGAACTCAAAGGCGACAAGAAGCCCCGCGTATCGGAACGTGACAGGGCGAGCGTCATAGCCCTCATGCCGGTGGATGCTGTTATTATTTCAGATGAATTCGACCACGCTTCAATCCTCGCGCCCTTGCATCCGGAAGTCATGTTCAAGGGTTACGATTACGCAGGCAAGGATGTATGGGGCAAGGAACATGTCGGCCGCGTTGAAATTATAGAATGCAGCGCCGCAAACAGCTTTTATTCCAGCACCCATTTCCTCAGACTCATACGCGACGAAGAGCAGGAACCTATCGCCCCGTCACCATTCGGTTAAGGCAGATTATTTCTTCAACTGGCCGAGGATAGCGAACGGCGAATCTTCCAGCTTGGCGTTAGCCGAGAAAGTGCGCGGCTGATCGTCGCGTTCCTTCTTGAAGTCCTTTTTCTTGCCTTCGTATTTTTTCTTGTCGAATTTCGGACGGTCGTTGCTGAATTTCGGTTTTTCGCCGGGACGCGTTTCCTTGCGCTCCGCCGGGAACTCTTTCTTCTCACGCGGCACGAATTCGCGTGGTTTGCGTTCCGGCGCAGATTGATGCGCCTTGCCCTTGCGCAGGACGAATTCATCAAGAACCGGTTTTTCTTTCTCGGCTTCGACAGGCGCAGGCTGTTCGTTTTTTCCCTCACCTGTATCCTCTCCCGTGGGGAGAGGATTTGTTACCCCTTCTCCCTCCGGGAGAAGGTTGGGTTGAGGGGCAACCTCGACAACAGGC
>JBEHYB010000111.1:0-5291 GCA_048498395.1 Pseudomonadota bacterium | reverse complement strand
GGTTGTTTAAAAGGATGATCATCATCATCCCCGGTGTTGATTATGATCGATGAATCAAGGCCGACAATCTCGACCGGCAGACCGTCCGGACCGATTGGTGGGCAGGTGACCATATGTTTCCACCACAGGTCGCGCAGGTTGTTTTTCAGTTCAACACCCAATGGACCGTAATCCCAGAACCCGTTGATCCCGCCATAGATGTCGGACGCAGGGAAAACAAACCCGCGACGCTTGGACAGGGAAACGATATCTTTCATATCTTTGACTTGCGGGTCCTGGACTGGTGCCTGTGCGGCGGGGGCGGAATTGGTAGCGCTCATAAAAACCTCTAAATAATGCAATCCAGCTTTATACGGATATTTATAAAAAAAGTCACCCCTGACATGGCCGGGGGTGACTTTAAAAGCGGTTTTAAAGGGAATTATTCGTTTACGCCGGTGCGGCTGCGGTTGTTATTGCGGATATGAACGCCTTTCCAGTCCAGCCCCGTATAGCCATGGGAGCCCATTCCGGTCTGGGTCGGAACCGGGGCCGCGGCTGGAGACGGAGCAGCTGCCACTGTCGCTGTCGTCGTTGCAGGCGCATTATAAGTCACCTTTGTCGGGGTGGTAACGACTTTATTGGTGGCGGCTGTCTGTGCGACCGGTTTAGCCGTATCACCAGTGGTGGTAAAGCTTCCATCGCTGTTGATTTTGATGCCATGGCTCGCGGCATTGGTTGTCGTTGTGTGGGTGACCTGGCCGGCCTGTGCGTTCACTGAAGCTGTGCTGATCAGCGCGAGCGCGACGACCGGCAGTATAAGCGTAGATTTAAACATGTTTATTAGCTCCCTAAATTAAAGTGAAAATCATTGGTTGAGATCCGCCCATGCGCGGTTGATATTGTCATGGTGCGAATTGTGCAGCACTTTCTTCAGGTTGATCGTGCCGTCCGGGTTTTTCTTGACGGTCGTGTCGCTCGAGAAGAAAGAATTCGTCGATGTTTTCTGAGCCTGCATATTCTCAGCATGCTCTGCCGGTGTCATCACATGGTTGCCGGCGGCGTTATTATGGTCTTCGACGCTTGTCATGTTGTTTCCCGACGACCAGTTCGACGGGTGTAAGCTCTCCGCCCAGGCGGGGAAGGCGAAACCGATCAACAGGGCTAATGTTAAAATCTTCTTCATGGCGGAACGACCTTTATAAAGTCTCTTGGGTTTGGGCAGGGTGCAGTTTATAAACGAAAGAATGATAACGATCAGAACGGCCGGAACGGCGGATATCGAACTTCTTTATAACCTGACGGCGGATGAAAGTCACGTACAGGACAAAGGCTATTTCGAAAGATGCCTCGCGGAACAGGCGGAGGGCAGCCGTGAAGTCTTCGTCGTTTTGCAGGACGGCGAGATTGCCGGCTATTGCCAGTACCAGCGTAAACCGAGATACCAGCCATTTCGCAGCCTGAACATACCCGAAATCCAGGATCTCTATGTGCATCCCAAAGAACGGCAGCAGGGTTTCGCTTCGCGCCTCGTTCAATATTGTATCGATAAGGCGATCAATGAAGGGCATGAACTTATCGGGCTCGGTGTCGGGCTCCATTCAAATTATGGTAAAGCGCAGCGCCTCTACGTCAAAATGGGTTTTGCGCCCGACGGCGCGGGTGCCGTTTATGAGCGGCAGGGAGTTATTCCCGGCCAGTTGTACAAAGTTGATGATGAGCTTTGCCTCATGATGATCAAATCGCTAAAGTAGCTGCACAAATTTCCCGGGAGCTTCAAGAATGACAAAATGGATTTACACCTTCGGACAGGACAAAACGGAAGGCGATAGTTCATTGCGCAATCTTCTGGGCGGTAAGGGAGCCAATCTCGCCGAGATGGCCTCGCTCGGCCTGCCGGTGCCTCCCGGTTTCACGATCACGACGGAAGTCTGCACCCATTTCTACAAGAACGGCAAATCCTATCCTGCTGAACTCAAGCAACAGGTCGCGGACGCGATTGCTTTTATCGAGAAATCGGTCGGTGTGAAATTCGGCGATGCGACGAACCCGTTGCTGGTATCCGTGCGTTCCGGCGCGCGCGCCTCGATGCCGGGCATGATGGACACAGTCCTGAATCTCGGCCTGAACGACAAGACCGTCGCGGGCCTCGCGAAGAAATCAGGCGACGAGCGTTTCGCCTGGGACAGCTATCGCCGTTTCATCCAGATGTATGGCGATGTCGTGCTCGAAGTCAGCCATGACGAATTCGAAGACATCATGGAAGATTACAAACACGATCACAAAATCGTCAATGACACAGATATCAGCGCCGATGGCTGGAAAGAGATCGTCGCCGATTATAAGGAACTGGTGAACCGTACGCTCGGCCGGCCTTTCCCCGAAGATCCGCAGGAACAATTATGGGGCGCGATCGGCGCCGTGTTCACCTCATGGATGACGGCGCGCGCCGTGACCTATCGCCGCATTCACGGCATCCCGGAAGAATGGGGCACGGCGGTGAACGTCCAGTCGATGGTATTCGGCAATATGGGTGACGATTGTGCGACCGGCGTTGCCTTTACCCGCGATCCGTCCACCGGCGAGAATTACTTCTACGGCGAATACCTGATCAATGCACAGGGCGAAGATGTCGTGGCCGGTATCCGCACACCGCAGCCTTTGTCGATCAAGGCCAAGGAAAAAGATGGTCACAGCGCGCCGAGCATGGAAGAGACCATGCCGGAGGTGTTCAAGCAACTGAACGATGTGCGTCTGAAGCTCGAGAAACATTACCACGACATGCAGGACATCGAATTCACCGTCCAGCAGAACAAGCTTTACATGCTGCAAACCCGCAACGGCAAACGCACGGGCGCGGCGGCATTGAAGATCGCCGTCGAGATGGTGAAAGAAGGCCTGATCGACAAGGACGAGGCATTGCTGCGCCTTGACGCGACGGCTCTCGATCAATTGCTTCACCCGACGCTCGATCCGAAGGCGAAGAAAGAGATCGTCGCCAAGGGATTGCCGGCATCACCGGGAGCGGCGAGCGGTATTGTCGTGTTCAGTTCCGACGAAGCGGAAGTCAAGGCCAAGGCCGGTCAGGATGTTATCCTTGTGCGTATTGAAACATCGCCCGAAGATATCCACGGCATGCATGCTGCCAAAGGCATTCTGACCACGCGCGGCGGGATGACATCTCACGCGGCGGTTGTTGCACGTGGCATGGGACGGCCTTGTGTCGCGGGTGCCGGTTCGATCCATGTCGATTACGCGAAAAAGACCATGAAGATCGGCGCGGTCGAGATTGCCGAGGGCGATCTGCTGACGATCGACGGCGCGAAAGGCGAGGTCATGAAAGGCCGTGTGCCGACATTGCAGCCGCAACTGTCGGGTGATTTCAACACGGTCATGCAATGGGCCGACGAAACGCGCCGCATGAAAGTGCGCGCCAACGCCGAAACGCCGCTCGACGCAAAAGTCGCGCGTGATTTCGGCGCGGAAGGCATCGGATTGTGCCGGACAGAACATATGTTCTTCGAGCCTTCCCGCATTCAGAATGTGCGCGAGATGATCTTCGCCGAGAATTCCGACGATCGTCGCGCAGCCCTTGCAAAATTATTGCCGGAACAGCGCAAGGATTTCGCGGAGCTTTTCAAGATCATGCAGGGTCTGCCGGTGACGGTGCGCCTGCTCGATCCGCCGCTGCATGAGTTCCTGCCGCATGAAGAAAAAGAAATCAGGGAATTTACGACACAGGCGAAACTTGCGGACGACCGCGTGCGCCGCCGTTTGAACGAGCTGAAAGAGTCGAACCCGATGCTCGGCCATCGCGGCTGCCGTCTTGGTGTGACCTATCCTGAAATCTACGACATGCAGGCGCAGGCCATATTCGAAGCGGCGATCGAGGTCGGCAATGTCACGCCGGAAATCATGATCCCGTTGATCGTCGCCAGGGATGAATTGAAACTCCTTAAAAATATCGTCGATGCGGCGGCGAAGCGTGTGTTTGAAAAAGCCGGTAAGACGCTCAACTATATCGTCGGGACGATGATCGAGTTGCCGCGCGCGGCGCTGATGGCGGGAGAGATCGCGCAGGAAGCCGCGTTCTTCAGCTTCGGCACCAACGACCTGACGCAGACGACACTGGGCATGAGCCGCGATGATGCGGGATCGTTCCTGCCGTTTTACGTCGAGAAAAACCTGTTCCTCAAAGACCCGTTCGTGAGCCTCGATCAGGAAGGCGTTGGCCAGTTGATCTCTCTCGCTTGCGAGAAAGGTCGTAAAACCCGCGCCGATATCAAGCTTGGCATCTGCGGCGAACATGGCGGCGATCCGGACTCGATCGATTTCTGCGAACGCTCGGGCCTCGATTACGTCTCATGCTCCGCTTTCCGCGTGCCGATCGCCAGACTGGCCGCAGCGCAGGCTGCTATTCGCAACAAAGCGCAGGCCAAGACAAAGAAGGCGGCATAGGTTTTTATTAGTTCGTCAGTTGAATAAAATAATTTTTTTGTATCCCTTTGATTGGGAACGATAATTCTATTAGTTTGTTCGGACGTGCCTAAAATAAGGCAATAAAAAAGAGGCGCACTGCGCCTCTTGATGTTCTCAGTATATCACAGTCATGCAGAAATTCTACTCCAATCGTCATCCCGTTGAAGAACGGGATCCATGCGATATGCGGATAAACCCTATGGATACCGGCCTTCGCCGGTATGACGAAGAGTAATAGGGCGGCTATAGATAGCAGGTCGGAGAACTGGACGAAGAAAACGGCATGATTTAATATTTATTTAAGTTAATATGCTTATTATTTCATAGTGCACGTACCGACAGACGAAGATATTTGGAAAAGAAAATCTGAAATTCTAAAAATTTTTGGAGTTCAAAGACTTTTTTCTTTTCCTGAAGGTATTTGGATAATGGTAACCGACCTATCGGATAAATTTCAAAAACCTGTTCCGGAAATTATAGAAATTCTTGCTATCGAGTTTAATAACGATGTTTTTGAAGAGTTTGAAGAAGAGGCTCCTTTGGAAATTGAAAGACGTATTGTCAGTTGGTGGATGACAACGTGGGGTAATTTACCAGTTAACGGAAATGTCGATGATCCTCGTCACCGTAATTATCGGCAAGATGTTGATCCAGAGATCATAAACTCAATTTTCAAGCCAAAACCGCAATCTGAATAAGGCGCAGGCCAATTAAAGTTTTTCTTCTTCACTCGTCATCCCGGCGAAGGCCGGGATGACGAGTGGGGGGGTATTAGTTTGATGATTAAATATAACAGGTCGGCGAGCTTGACGAGGATGTAGGTCTGGTCAGGC
>JBEHYB010000110.1:0-5731 GCA_048498395.1 Pseudomonadota bacterium | reverse complement strand
GTTCTCGAGATGCTCGCAGAAATCGGTACGGTCGATAAAATTCCTGAATTTATCGAAGGCGTCAAAACCAAGAAATATAAACTGATGGGCTTCGGTCACCGCGTTTATAAAAACTTCGATCCACGCGCGACCGTGATGAAAGAAGCCTGTGACAAGGTTCTGGCGGAACTTGGCGTTACCGATCCGTTGCTGCCTATCGCGATGGAACTGGAACGTATCGCGCTGTCAGATCCATACTTCATCGACCGCAAGCTCTATCCAAACGTCGATTTCTATTCAGGCATCATTCTGAAAGCCATGGGATTCCCGGTCAGCATGTTCACTGTTCTCTTTGCAGTAGCGCGTACCGTCGGCTGGATTTCCCAATGGAAAGAAATGATGGAAGAGCCGTCAAACCGTATCGGACGCCCTCGTCAGCTCTATACCGGAGCCGCGCAGCGGGAATTCATTCCACTCGAAAAACGGTAAAAATACGGTCATCCCGGAAAAGCGAGCATGCGAGCGCTTATCCGGGACCCAGCAGATAACGTGCGGCCCTGAAAATGGCCGCTCTTTATTTGTACTGGATTCCCTGCCCACTTTCATTTGTTTCACAATATGAAAGTGCCGGGAATGACGTTATGGGCTTATGAAGGAAACCAGAAATCCGGCGGCCAAGTCTGCCGGATTTTTTTTGTCATCAGGTTTGAGCATTGCGCGTACGGTTTTAAAGTCTTCGACCTGCTGCAGCGCGCCGTGATTGAGGATCTGCGACAGAGCGGGCACAATATTTTCAAGTGTTGCCTTGTCCTGCACGAATTCAGGCACGGCCTCGCGGTCGAGCAGAATGTTTGCAAGATGCGCGTATTTTGTTTTCACAAATGAACGCATGACATTCCAGGTCAGCTTATTCATGCGATAGGTAATCACATGAGGAATACCTGCGACGGCGATTTCCAAAGCCACGGTGCCCGAAACGGCGAGCGCGGCATCACAGGCAGCGACCGCATCCCACTTCTCTTCATTGCCCGTAATGACCATGCCGTTCAACCAGCGTTCACGGAATTTTGCCTCGAGCAGATCTTTCCATCTCGGTAGCGTCGGCGCTATAATGAAAAGATCCGGATTTTCCTTACGCAGTTCACAGGCCGCGTCTAGCAGAAGGTCGGAACATCTTTCAATTTCACTCTTACGGCTGCCGAAAAACAGACCGAGCACCTTGCGGTCATTGCCGATCATATGGCGGAAGCGAAACGCCGCTCCATTGCCATCCAGCACGCCGGAATTCATCATCGTATGGCCGATAAAGACGGACTTAAGACCCTCGCGCTCGAAATAAGGCGGTTCGAACGGATAAAGGCACATGATGCCATCAATGAATTTTGAAATTTTCTCGGCTCTCTTCGGACGCCATGCCCAGACTGTCGGCGCGACCATATGAATTCGTTTCGCACGACATGATGTTTTTGATAAGTCCTTCTGCACCCGGAAGCAAAAGTCAGGACTGTCTATCGTCAGGACGATATCGGGATTATATGCCCTGATCGCATCTACCGTCTGGCGGATGCGTTTGAGCATATGCGGAATTTCAGGAACGACTTCGAATATACCCATCAGAGATAATTCTTCCATCGGGAACAGCGGATCGCGCAAACCGGCAGAGAGCATTGCCGCACCGCCAATCCCACGGATAGCCACATCCGGATCGATCCGTTTAAGGGCGGACAAGACGGCGGCGCCGAGCTGATCGCCTGAAGCTTCGCCTGCGATCACAAAAATTTTCATACGGCGATCCCAAAAAGAAAGATGTTATTGCGATCGCAGAACTCAATCGTCTCGTCCCGATCGACAAGGAGGGTTTCACCGGCCTGAAGAACGATTCCTACAAAACCAGCGGCTTGTGCTTCGCGGGCAGTCGATAACCCGACTGTCGGAAGATCGAGCGATTTATCCTGTTGTGGTTTGCAGGCTTTAACCAGTATGGGACCGCGCCCGATCTGTTTGTTCCTGCCCGCTTCACGGATCAGGGCGTTGGTGCCCTTCTCGCTCTCAAGTCCGATGACATCCCCTTGCTGAACAACAACAGATTGACCGAGATCTTTCGCTCCATGAGAACGTGCGGCCTGGAACCCTATGTCAATCGAGGCTTTATCTTCATCGAGCACCGGCGTTTTTGTCAGCAGGCCCGCCGGGGTCAAAACTTCCGGTAAAAATTCCTGAATGGCGCGCAGTTTAAATCCGTCTTTTTCAATTTCCGCGCGGATGACTTTGAGCAGTGCGTCGTCACCAATTTTCTTCTTCAGTAAAATACGCGCGATGACCATCATTCCCCGGGCATCGGGCTTTAATTTGAAAAGATCGGGACGCGTTACGCGCCCATTGATAACAAGATCGGTAACATTGTTTACTTTCAGGAAATCGACCATTTTCCCGGCCGAGCCAAGCGGAATCGTTGTACCGATCCTGCCTTTATAGAGATCGACATCCGCATAGCCGTCGATGGCGATGATGACAGGTTTAAGGCCCTCGCTCTCCCATTTCTCGACGAGAAGATAGGGCAGCTTTCCTGCACCGGCGATCAGACCGGGACGCATTCTTCAGGCTGCTTTCTTGGAAGGAGCGCAGAGAGGGAAACGTGTCTTCCCGCGCGCGAAGTCGATGATTTCCTGAACGGCCTGATCGGTGTTGAAATCGGATGATACCATTTCAATACGCTGATCCATCGTGCCTTCGTCGCCGAACAGCTGGTTGAAAGCGCGTTGCAGGTTTTTGATCTGCTCTTTTGAAAATCCGTTGCGCTCGAGGCCTATTAAATTAAGCCCGGCAAGAAATGCCCGCTCGCCCTTGACGCGACCATAAGGAATGACATCGCTTTCAACGCCGCTCATACCGCCGATGACCGCATAAGCCCCGATACGGACAAACTGGTGAACGGCGGCAAGGCCGCCGATCAGGGCATGGTCGCCGACTGTGACATGTCCGCCAAGAGTCGCGTTATTCGCCATGATGACATTATTGCCGATGACGCAGTCATGCGCGACATGCGTGCTCATCATGAATAAATTATTATTGCCGACGACAGTCTTCATGGCACCGGTTTCAGTACCAGGATTCATTGTCGTATGTTCGCGGATCGTGTTGTTCTTGCCGATGATAAGTTCGGACGGCTCGCCACGGAATTTGAGATCCTGCGGTGCATGTCCAATGGAAGCAAAAGGATAGATAACCGAATTCGCGCCAACCGTTGTGTGGCCTTCGACAACGACATGGGATTTCAGCTCGACATTGTCGTGCAGTTTTACATTCGCGCCGACGACGGAATATGGACCTATTTTGACCCCGGAGCCCAGCAGGGCTTTCGGGTCGATAATGGCGGATGGGTGAATCTGAGTACTCATGATGTGAAAATCACTTAATTTCCGGCCCTTAACAAGTCACAAAGACTTTCAGCCTGTTACGTTTTTGTCAGGATCGACGATCATGGCCCCGAATTCGGCTTCAGCGACCAGCGTACCGTCGACATGGGCTTCGCCCTTGAATTTCCACACGGCCCCGCGGCTCTTGAGCGTGGTAACGGTCAAGAGAAGCTGGTCGCCGGGCACGACAGGTTTGCGGAATTTGGCGTTTTCGATGGTCATAAAATAGACCAGTTTGCCCTCGCCGTCCTTCGGGTTGGACGCGACGACAAGCACAGCAGATGTCTGTGCCATCGCCTCGAGGATCAGAACGCCCGGCATGACCGGCGCGCCGGGGAAATGCCCGTTAAAGAAGTCTTCGTTGATCGTAACATTTTTAAGCCCGACCACACGCGTATTCTGTTCGAACTCGACGACGCGGTCGATCAGGAGCATCGGATAGCGATGCGGGATCATGCTCATAATCTGGCGAACGTCAATTGGAAGTGTCTGGGTCATTTCAGGTCTCTTTGTTTTTCTTGGTCATGCGGTTTAGAAGCGCCGTGTGGCGCAAAAATTGTTTCATCGGCATCGCCGGGTATCCCATCCATTCCTCTTTTGCAGGAATGTCGCGGGTCACGCCGGATTTAGCCGCAACTTTGGCGAGACTGCCTATTTTCAGATGGCCGGCGACACCGGCCTGCCCGCCGAGCATCACGTAATCGCCTATTTCAGTCGAGCCGGAAATCCCGACCTGGGATACGATCACGCAGCCCTTGCCGATTTTGACGTTGTGGCCGATCTGGACCTGATTGTCGATCCAGCTGCCCATGCCGATCACCGTATCGCCGAGCGCGCCGCGATCGATCGTCGTGTTCGCGCCGATCTCGGAATAGCCCTCGATTACCACGCGGCCGAGCTGGGGGACTTTGACAAAGCCTTCGCGGTCGATCGCAAACCCAAATCCGTCCTGCCCGATGCGCGCGCCCGTGTAGATCCATACGCGATCGCCGATCACTGAATAGGTGATAGTGGCGTTTGACATGACGCGGCAGTCCTTGCCGATTTTTACATTATCGCCGATGACGCTATGCGCGCCGATCCAGCTATTGGGACCGATCTCCGCGCCTTCGCCGATGATGGCGAAATCATCGATCGTCACGCCTTCGCCGAGCTTTGCGCCTTCACCGATAATGGCTGTCGGCGCGATCCGCGCTGCCGGCTTGGCATTCGGATAAATGACGGCAGCGGCAAGCGCATAGGATTTATAAGGTGATTTGCTAAGCAGCAGGCGCACGCCCTTCGGCGCATTTCCCTGCATATCGGGATGGATGATACAGGCACCGCATTGGGCAGCGGCAAACTGGTCGCGGTATTTCTTGTTATCGAGGAAAGAAAGATGCGTGGGGCCTGCGGCGCTGAGTGGCGCGACATCCTCGACGAGGAAATCGCCGTCAGCCGGGTTTGCCAGCTCCGCCCCAGCTTTCGCAGCAATTTGCGCTAAGGAGACAGCCCCGGATCTTTTGTGAAAATGCGGGTCCGTCATAGCTTATTTTTTGCCGGATGGCAGGGCTATCGATTTCACGGAAGAGTTGAGATCTTTCAGAACATCGTTGGTGATTTCCATGCCGTCAACAGCGAGAACGACTGCCTGACGATCGATGATCAACTGGAGGTCCTTGGCATCCGCCACATTGCTTGCGGCCTTGCCGATATCTTTTTTCAGCTCGGACAGGGCTGCCTTGCGGGCGTTATCCAGTTCGGCGCTTTTTGTGATGATGATCTGGCGGCTCTTCTGGAATTCCTGTTCGAACCCTTTTTTCTTGGTTTCGAATTCCTCAGGCTTCATATCCTTGCGTTTTGCGAGGATATCGTCTTCTTCGGTTTTGAGTTTTTTCTCGTACTCGGTCGCTTCTTTTTGAATCGCTTCCTGACGGGTTTTCAGCTGGGCGTTCAGCCCCTTGCCCGCATCGGATTCCTCGATGACCTTGATCATGTCGATGATGCCGATTTTCAGCGTCTGCGAGGGAGCTGCAGCTGCCGGGGCCGGCGTTGTCGTCGCTGCCCTGATTGCGGTTACTGAAAGCGCGAGCGCAACAACGGTCGCGGCGCAAATTGCCATTTTTTTCATGTCATACTCCATCTATAAAAATTAGAATCTTGTACCGAAGCTAAAGCGGAACAACTCATCCTTGTCGTATTTCTCCTTAAGATAAGGAGCCGACAGGTCGATACGCACAGGTCCCATCGGGGATCTCCATGACGCGCCAAGACCCGCAGAGGCGCGCAGCGAAGATTCATCCGCGACACCTGTCTGGTCTGCATCGTCAATCGTCCAGAGCGAGCCGATATCGTTG
>JBEHYB010000109.1:0-5767 GCA_048498395.1 Pseudomonadota bacterium | reverse complement strand
TAAGGGTGGTTAATACCAAACAGGTATTCATCAATAAGGCGGTTGGCAACAAAGTCGCATTTTTTAAGATTTACTGACAGCCTTTGCTTTTGGTTTTGCTTTCTCAGGGTTGTTTTTCTTCTCAGGCATAGCGGCAAGACCTGCTTTGCCGACGAATACAGCAACGCGATCTGTAAGCTGAGCGCCTTGCGCGATCCAGTGAGAGATACGTTCGTTGTTCAGAACAACGCGTTTTGCGTCATCTTTGTTCAGAAGCGGGTTGTAGCTTCCTACTTTTTCGATGAAGCGGCCGTCACGTGGGTAACGGCTGTCCGCTACTACGATTGCGTAGTATGGAAGCTTTTTACGACCCTGACGGGAAAGTCTGATTTTGATAGCCATTTTTAGTTCTCCTAGTGGTTTGGTTAGTTTGGTTGTTTAAAGTTCGTAGTAATTCTATTTCTTGCGGTTCTTCTTTGTTCCGCCGCGCTGGAACCCGCCGAAGCCGGGAAATCCCGCGCCCGGCATTTGCGGCATTCCGGGCATCGGTGGAAGGCCTTGTTCTTCGCGTAAAGCCTCGAGCCTGTCCTGGTCGTCCTTGCCCATGAAGCCTTTCATCGCCGACATCATGCCGCCCATGCCCATCTTGCGCATTTTCTTCATGACCTGTTCCATCTGCTCAAACTGTTTGACCAGTTTGTTGACATCCTGAACGGTCACGCCGGAACCTGCGGCAATACGTTTGCGGCGCGAAGCATTAAGCAGTAGCGGCTTCGCACGTTCCGCCTTCGTCATGGACAGGATAATCGCTTCCTGACGCTTGATGATGGTGTTGTCGAGATTTGCGCCGTCGATCTGGTCGGCCATTTTACCGAGGCCCGGCAGCATCTTCATAATAGAGCCCATGCCGCCCATGCGTTTCAACTGGCTGAACTGGGACAGCATATCGTTGAAATCGAATTTGCCCTTGTTGAATTTCTCGGCCATCGCCTCCGCGTCGTCGCGGTTCAATGTTTCAACGGCGCGCTCGACGAGAGAGACAACATCGCCCATGCCTAAGATACGGCCCGCGATACGATCGGAGTGGAACGGCTCGATTGCGTCGGATTTTTCGCCGGTGCCGAGCAGCTTGATCGGCTTGCCGGTGACGGCGCGCATCGACATGGCCGCACCGCCGCGCGCATCGCCGTCGATGCGGGTCATAACGATACCGGTGACGTTCACGCGCTCGTTAAAGATGCGGGCGGTGTTCACCGCGTCCTGTCCGGTCATGGCATCGACGACGAGCAATGTTTCAACAGGCTTGGTCAGGTCGCGGATTTTCGCGACTTCGTCCATCAATACGTCATCGATAGAGAGGCGGCCTGCGGTGTCGAGAATAACGACATCGAAACCTTCCAGGCGGCCTGATTCCATTGCGCGTTTTGCGATCTCGATCGGGCTCTCGCCTTTGACGATCGGCAGGGTGGCGATATTGTTCTGCTGGCCCAGTTGCGCAAGCTGGTCCTGCGCGGCGGGACGCTGGGTATCCAGCGAAGCCATCAGGACTTTCTTGCGGTTTTTCTCGGTCAGGAATTTCGCGATCTTCGCGGTCGAGGTGGTTTTGCCCGAACCCTGCAAGCCCACCATCAAATAGGCGACAGGCGGTACACCGGTGAAAGACAGTTCCGTATTTTCAGAGCCGAGAAGCTTGACGATTTCGTCATGGACGATTTTGACGACCTGCTGCGCCGGCGAGACGGTCTTGATAACGTCCTGTCCGACGGCGGAAGCGCGAACCTGTTCCACGAAGTCCTTGACGACGGGCAGGGCGACATCGGCTTCAAGCAGCGCGACGCGAATTTCGCGCAATGCGAGAGTCACATCTTCTTCGGTCAGGCTGCCGCGGCCGCGGAGCTTGTCGAATACGTTGCCTAGTTTGTCACTGAGTGACTGAAACATTTATCAAAACCTCAATACAATTTCGCCCCAATGAGCGAAACCTCGCAGATTGGGGGGTACCCTCGGGCACGTCGTTTTGGGACGTAGGGGGATTTTAAATTTGAGCCTTATATGCCTTATCTATGGACAAGGGTCAATTAATTTCGGACAAATAAGCCTATGAAAACACTCAATTTCTCGAAAATGCAGGCTTTAGGCAATGATTTCGTGGTCCTGGATGGCCGCCATACCGGGCTCGGCCTGACCCCGGCCATTATCCGCGAAATCGCCGACCGCCGTTTCGGGGTGGGCTGCGACCAGCTGATCGTGATCGAAATCTCGCGCAAGGCCGATGTGTTCATGCGCATCTATAATCCGGACGGCACGGAATCCGGAGCCTGCGGCAATGCCACGCGCTGCGTCGCCGATATCGTGATGCGTGAATTGCTCAAGGATAATATGACGATCGAAACCGTCAGCGGCATTCTGCATTGTTCGCGTGCCGATAAAACATCGATCACCGTCGACATGGGCGCGGCGCGACTGGAGTGGAGCGAAATCCCGCTCGCCAGGGAATGCGACACGCTGCATCTCGACATCACGGCCGGGCCGTTCTCCGATCCGGTCGCCGTCAGCATGGGAAATCCGCATGCGGTGTTCTTCACGACAGATGTCGAGAGTCACCGTATCGAGGACTTCGGACCGGGGCTTGAGCATAATCCTCTTTTCCCCGCGCGCGCCAATATTGAATTCGTCGAAATCATCAATCGTGGTGAAGTTCGCATGCGCGTCTGGGAGCGCGGCGCGGGCGTAACGCTCGCCTGCGGCTCGGGTGCGTGCGCGACCGCGGTCGCCGCGATCCGCCGGGATCTCACCGATCGCAAAGTCAATGTCGTCATGGACGGCGGTGCCCTGGCTGTTGAATGGCGTGAGGCGGACGGGCATGTCCTGATGACGGGCGGCTATGAATATGTTTTTGCAGGGCAATACTTTCTGAAATAGTTCCATAAATATATTACCAAGTTGCAGCTTGATCTTTTGGGTAGCAGGAGTCACAATTAAATATGGTTTTTTGGCGCAAAAAGAATAATGCTTCCGTGCAGGAGCAGGACGAACGCGATGACAAAATTTTGCATCATCCGCGCGAGCCGGATCTTGAGCCAGCGACGGAATACGATCCTGAAATCAGCGCCGAACTGAAACATGATCTCGAGGAAACCGAGAGTGAAATCATCGATGATATCGAGGTTACGCCATTGCCGGATTCAATGATTGCGGCGAGAGAGCCTGCGGAGCGCGACGATAACGGCGGCGGCTGGTTCTCGCAATTAACAAAAGGGCTTTCCAAATCCTCGCACAAGCTTGACCTTGGTCTTGGCGAGCTTTTCAAACGCAAGCTCGATGCCGAAAGCTACCAGACGCTCGAGGATTTATTGATCGAGGCCGATCTGGGGCCGCGCACCGCGATGTCACTGGTCGAGAATTTCAGGGCGAAGAAATTCGACAAGGAAATAACGCCAAATGATGTAAAACATTCGCTCGCGCAGGATATCAATCTGATCCTCGAGCGCAGCGTCCACAAGCTCGAACTCAAGAAACCTGAAGACGGTCCGCGCGTTTTCCTGATCTGCGGCGTAAATGGCGCGGGCAAGACGACGACGATCGGCAAGCTCGCCTACCAGCTGCATTTCAAGCAGCAGAAGAAGGTGATGATCGCGGCGGCCGATACGTTCCGCGCGGCGGCGATCGAGCAATTGCAGATATGGTCTGATCGTACGAAATGCCCGTTGGTGTCTAAGGAAATCGGCGCGGACTCTGCGGCTGTCGCCTTTGAGGCTTATGAGAAAGCTATCGCCGACGGCATGGATATTCTGATGATCGACACGGCGGGTCGCCTGCAGAACAAGCTGAACCTGATGGCGGAGCTTGAGAAAATCATCCGCGTTCTCAAGAAAAAGAACGAGAGTGTTCCGCATGAAGTATTGCTCGTGCTTGATGCGACCACGGGACAGAACGCGATTTCGCAGGTCGAGACATTTCAGAAAATGGTGAATGTCACCGGGCTTATTGTCACCAAGCTTGACGGTTCCGCCAAGGGCGGGGTGGTCGTGGCGCTGGCCGAGAAATTCGGAATCCCCGTTTATGCGATCGGTGTCGGCGAGCAGATCGAGGATTTGCAGGCTTTCAAGGCTGACGCATTTGCGAAGGCGCTCGTCGGACTGCAATAATAAATGCACCATGCTTTCCCCGCGAAAGCGGGGATCTTCCTTTTATTCTTTGCAAAAGATCCCCGCTTTCGCGGGGAAAGCATAATTCTCAATAGGGCCTCCAATAGACGGAAGATCTTTTTTGGGGTATTATTAAGAATAAAGGACATTCATGCCAAAATCGCCTAAATCGATCAGACCCCGCAAATTCAAGAAAGCTGAAGACGCGCTCGCCGCGATTAAAGAGATTTACGATCTCAATTCCTCATTTCTTCGCGAAAATTTCAAAGCCTATGGCGAAGCCGAGAAAATTGATAAAGAACGCGTCACAGCCAATTATCCTTATATTCGTCTGAAGATCGACGACTCGCGCCGCCTTGATACGCGCCTGTCTTATGGTTTCGTGTCACATCCCGGCATTTATGAAACGACATTGACCCGTCCGGATGTATTTTCAAATTACTATCTCGAGCAGATGAAGCTTTTGCTCGCAACGCATGATGACGAAATAGAAGTCGGGGTCAGCGACGTTAAAATTCCAATTCACTTTGCGTTGGGCGAAGACTTCCATATCGAGAAAGACCTGACGCGCGAGCACATGGAAATGTTGCCGAACGTCTTTGATATTCCCGATCTTACCTTGATGGATGATGAAATCGCCAACGGCACATATCATGTGCGTGAAGGTGAGCCTTCACCGCTTGCGCTGTTCACAGCGCCGCGCGTGGATTTAAGTGTGATGCGCCTTCGTCATTATACGGGGACAAGCGCGAAGCACTTCCAGAACTATGTTATCCTGACCAACTATCAATTCTATATCGACGAATTCGCGCGTATCTGCACGCAGACGATGGCGCAAACCGACAAGCAGGGCATCGATAACGACTATATCGCCTTTGTCGAGCCGGGTAACAAGGTAACTTATAACCGCAATATCAAAGGGCTTCCGTCCGATGGGGAAGGCGAACATCTGCGCCGCATGCCGCAGATGCCGGCCTATCACCTGAAACGCGCTGACGGCTCCGGGATCACGATGATCAATATTGGTGTCGGTCCTTCGAATGCCAAGACGATTACCGATCACGTCGCCGTTTTACGCCCGCATGCCTGGCTGATGCTCGGTCACTGCGCGGGACTTCGCAATTCACAAAGCATCGGTGATTATGTGCTGGCGCACGGATACTTGCGCGAAGACAACGTCCTGTTCCGCGACTTGCACCCGAGCATCCCGGTGCCGGCTTTGTCCGAAATCCAGATCGCGCTCGAGCAGGCCGTGTCGCAGGTGACGGGTCTGCAGGGTTACGATCTCAAGAAAATCATGCGCACCGGGACGGTCGCGACAGTCGACGACCGGAACTGGGAATTGCGTCCGGCGATCCGCCAGAACACGAAGCTAAGCCAGAGCAGGGCGATCGCCCTCGATATGGAATCGGGCACGGTGGCGGCGAATGGCTTCCGCTTCCGGGTTCCTTACGGGACATTGCTCTGTGTTTCCGACAAGCCACTGCACGGTCAGTTGAAGTTGCCGGGCATGGCGGAGACCTTCTACCGTAACCGGGTCGACCAGCATCTCCAGATCGGGCTCTTGACGATGGCGCTTTTGCGCGAAATAGGGCCATGGTCGGCCATCGCGCGACCATTCATGCCTGCACCATCGGCGA
>JBEHYB010000108.1:0-5782 GCA_048498395.1 Pseudomonadota bacterium | reverse complement strand
GGACGCTGCGGCCTGAAGGGTGAGGGCGTGCTGGGCGCAGGCGTAGACGGCGACGCTGGTGTCGGTGCCGGTGCCGGCGTTGAAACCGATGCCAGAGGTTACATTAAAACCAATAGCGAGCATGTCACATCCCAGCCGCATATCTATGCGATCGGCGACGTAACAGATGCTCCGCATCTCACCCCTGTCGCGATCGCGCAGGGACACGCCCTCGCCGACACGCTGTTCAATTCCAAGATCAAACATATAAATCTCGACCTGATTCCGACCGCCGTTTTCTCAAAACCCGAAATCGGCACAGTGGGCCTCACCGAACAACAGGCCGCGAAACAGGGTATCGAAGTCACGATTTATAAATCGGTTTTCCGTTCATTGCGCCACACGATGACAGGGCTTGAAGCCAGGACGCTGATGAAACTGGTCGTCGATAAAAACACTGACAAGGTGTTAGGGGTCCATGTCGCCGGAGCCGATGCCGGGGAAATGATCCAGCTGGCGGCAATCGCCCTCAATGCCGGGGCTACAAAAGCGCATTTTGACAGTACTTTACCCGTCCATCCGACCGCCGCCGAAGAGTTCATATTTCTGCATGCCAGCTCTGATCCCCATACACCGGAAAGACTTGCGAAACGCAGCTAAATGACCTAATTCTTTGTTATTATGAAAGAAAAATGGTCCCCAGACAGCTGGCGCTTAAAGCCGGCAAAACAACTGCCCTCTTACCCGGATGCAAAAGCCCTGTCCGAAGCCGAGAAAGATCTCGCCCGGATGCCGCCGCTCGTTTTCGCCGGTGAAGCCCGCGATCTCAAAAAACAACTTGCCGAAGCCTCACTCGGGAATTCTTTCGTGCTTCAGGGCGGCGACTGCGCGGAAAGTTTCTCCGAATTCGGCGCGAATAAAATCCGCGACACATTCCGTGTCCTCTTGCAGATGTCCGTCGTCATGACGTTTGCCGGCTCGATCCCGGTCGTGAAAATGGGCCGCATGGCGGGCCAGTTCGCCAAGCCGCGTTCCGACGATAATGAAACCATCAAGGGTGAAACGCTGCCTGTTTATCGCGGCGATATCATCAACGGTTATGACTTCAACGCCGAAAGCCGTATCCCCGATCCGCAGCGCATGATAAAGGCCTACAACCAGTCGGCGGCGACGCTCAACCTGCTGCGCGCCTTCGCGGGCGGCGGTTATGCAGACCTGCACTCTGTCAATAAATGGAACCTTGAATTCGTTCAGGACAATGCGACGACCGAGCGTTACCAGAAACTCGCTTCCCAGATCGAACAGGCGCTCGACTTTATGACGGCCTGCGGCTTCACCAAGGAAACCGTGCCGCATATCCTGCGCCAGACCGATTTCTATACCTGCCACGAAGCGTTGCTGCTGCCATATGAACAGGCGCTAACCCGCGTCGATAGTACGTCCGGCGACTGGTATGACTGTTCCGCCCACTTCCTGTGGATCGGCGCACGCACCAATCAGGACGATCACGCCCAGATGGAATTCGTTCGCGGCATCAGGAACCCGATCGGCCTTAAATGTCCGCCGAACCTCGATGTCGATACGCTGCTGCGCCAGATCGACCGCATCAACCCGGAGAACGAACCGGGCCGCCTGACATTAATCACACGTATGGGAGCCGGGAATGTCATCGACAAACTCACACCGCTCGTCAAAGCCGTCAAACGCGAAGGCAAGGTGGTGACATGGGTATCCGACCCGATGCACGGCAATACGATGAAGTCCACGACCGGTTACAAAACACGCCGCTTTGACGATATCATGAGCGAAGTCCGTGACTTCTTCGCCGTTCACAAAACAGAAGGCACCATCCCGGGCGGCGTTCACGTCGAAATGACGGGACAAAACGTCACCGAATGCGTTGGTGGCCTGGCGGAAGTAACCGAGGAAAATCTCGCGGACCGTTACCATACATTTTGCGATCCGCGCCTGAACGCCGTTCAGGCCGTGGAACTGGCGTTCCTTGTTGCCGATGAGTTGAAATCAATTCGTAAGGATAAAAAACTCAACCTGCTCCAGGCCGCGGAATAATGCCACAAGGACTAAACCAGCCTTTCGTCATTACGATCGCACAGGTCAATCCGACTGTCGGCGATCTGAAAGGCAACCTGAAACTGATCAGGCATGTACGGGATTCCGCTCCGCCACATTCGAACCTGATCGTGTTTCCCGAACTGGTGACGACCGGCTATCCGCCCGAAGATCTCATTCTCAAACAATCCTTTCTCGACGATGTCGAGGAAATGGTGCAAACCCTCGTCGAAGAAAGTCGCGGCAGGCCGACGGCATTGCTGATCACCGCGCCGCACTGGGACCGCAAGAACCAGTGCCTGTATAACGCCGTGCACCTGATCCATCAGGGGCATATCCTCGCGACCCAGACAAAACACGACCTGCCCAATTACGGCATCTTCGACGAATACCGCTATTTCAAGCCGGGACCGTTGCCGGAGCCGATGTCTTTCATGGGAATCAAACTCGGCGTGATGATCTGCGAGGACATGTGGTACCCGGAAGTCGCCGATCATCTCAAGAAGAATGGCGCGGACATCCTGATCGTCACCAACGCCAGCCCTTATGACGGGCATAAACATGATATCCGCCTGCAGCATGCAAAACTGCGCGTCGAAAAAACCGGCCTGCCATTGATCTACGTCAATCAGGTCGGCGGTCAGGACGAACTGGTCTTCGACGGCGCAAGCTTTATGATGAATGAAACCGGACAGGTCATTCTTCAATGTGAGGAGTTCGTCGAGGAGTTTCAGGACCTGACGCTGGTCGAACGTCGTGCAAATGGTTCATGGCTGATCGCCACCGAAGACATGCACCCCACGCATTCCGAAACCGAAGCCATGTATCAGGCTATCGTGCTCGGCACACGCGATTACATACGCAAAAACGGTTTTAAAGGCGTAATCCTCGGCATGTCCGGCGGCATCGACAGCGCGCTTGTCGCGGCCATAGCGACCGACGCGCTTGGATCGGCTCATGTGCGATGTGTACTGCTGCCCTCTCCTTACACATCCGAAGACAGCATCGCCGACGCGACCGATTGTGCGCGCAAACTCGGCGCGAATTTCGAAGTCATCAGTATCGAACCGTTGATGAAGGCTTTCACCGAAACGCTGCCGGACCTCAAGGGTCTCGCGCATGAGAATATGCAGTCGCGTCTGCGCGGCAATATCCTGATGGCGCTGTCGAACCAGACAGGCTGGATCGTTCTCACCACTGGAAACAAGAGCGAAATCTCCGCCGGCTATTCGACGCTCTATGGCGATATGTGCGGCGGCTTCAACCCGGTCAAGGATATTTATAAAACGCAGGTTTATAATCTTGCGACATGGCGGAATTCACACAAGCCTGCGGGTGCACTCGGCCCGGACGGCGAGGTCATAAACAAACGCATCCTGACCAAGGCCCCGAGCGCAGAACTCAAACCCGATCAGAAAGATCAGGACTCCCTGCCGCCCTATAATGAATTCGACGAAATCCTGATCGGGCTGATCGAGGAAGATATGGGCGAAGAGGAACTGATCGCCCGCGGCCACCGCGAGCAATATGTCAGGACCGCGAGCCGCCTGCTCGATCTCTCCGAATATAAACGCCGCCAGTCCGCCCCGGGGCCGAAAGTCAGTTCCCGCGCCTTCGGCCGCGACCGCCGCTACCCCATCGTCAACGGCTATACGGACAAGGCGGGAGCATCATTGAAAACTTCCGATAAACCGGATAAAAACTGACAAAGACTTTGATTTGTCATCCTGAGCGCATGCGAAGGATCTGGCTGCTTTAAACTAAGATTCTTCGGCCTGAAGGCCTCAGAATGACAATTAACTATTATACTAGGACTATTTATGACTGTACGTGTACGTTTCGCCCCTTCCCCAACCGGTATGCTCCATGTCGGCAATGTCCGCACGGCCTTGATTACATGGCTGTTCGCCAAGAAGCATGGCGGCCATTACCTGCTGCGGATCGACGACACCGATACCGAGCGTTCGAAAAAAGTTTATGAAGACGGCATTCTCGAGAGCCTGAACTGGCTCGGCCTCGACTGGGACGAACAGGCATGGCAGAGCAAACGCCTCGACCGCTATAATGTGGTCATCGAACAACTGAAAAAAGACGGTCGTCTTTACGCCTGTTATGAAACGCCCGATGAGCTGGGCCTCAAGCGCAAGGCACAATTGTCACAGGGCCAGCCCCCGATCTATGACCGCGCGGCGCTGAAACTCACCGAAGAGCAAAAAGCAAAATTCGAAGCCGAAGGCCGTAAACCGCATTGGCGCTTCCTGATGAAGCCGACACCGATCAAATGGAACGATCTGGTGCGCGGGCCTGTTGAATTCGATGGTGCAGGCCTCTCGGACCCTGTCCTGATCCGCGAAGACGGCACGCCGCTCTATCACCTCTGCTCCGTCATCGACGATATGGATTTCAAAATTACCCATATCGTGCGCGGCGAAGACCATGTGACAAACACGGCCTCGCATATCCAGATGTTCGAAGCGCTTGGTTTCAAGCCGCCGGAATTCGCGCACCTCGCCCTTCTCTCCGATCCGCAGGGCGGCAAGCTCTCAAAACGCATGGGCTCTATCAGCATCATGGACCTGCGCGACGACGAAGGTTTAGAGGCCATGGCAATCCCGAGCCTGATGGCGCGCCTCGGTACGTCAGACCCGATCGAGCCTTATACAAGTTATCAGCCATTGATCGACTCTTTCGATTTCTCGAAATTCTCGCGCGCGACACCTAAATTCGACACGGACGAACTTGAGCGTCTGAATTCCAAGATCATTCACGGAACGCCTTATGCGCAGGTCAAAGACCGCCTTGTCGCAATGGGCCTGGAAGATCTTGATGAGAATTTCTGGAACTCGGTGCGTGCGAACCTGAACCTGATGCGCGAAGTCAAAGACTGGTGGCAGGTCGCCAAAGGCCCTGTCTCACCTGTGATCGAAGATACGGATTTTGCAAAACAGGCCATCGAATTGATGCCTGCCGAGCCATGGACCACCGAGACATGGAAGACATGGACGGATTCCATCAAGGGTGCGACCGGCCGCAAGGGCAAGGAATTGTTCATGCCATTGCGTCAGGCGCTGACCGGCATGGATCACGGCCCCGAGTTGCGCGACCTTCTGCCCCTCATTGGCGCAGACAAGGCCAAGGCCCGCCTCAACAAGCAAGCCGCCTAGAATTAAAAAATCCCGCTCGTTCGAAGCGGGATTTTTTTGATCGTCAGGAGAGAGAATTCTATTTTTCCTGCAGGCTGCGTTCGATGCGTGTGCGCAGCAGGCGTTCAAGTTTCATGGAGTCCATTTCATTGGCATCTGGCCAGAATTTCTGGACCATGTTGAAATAGGCAAAATTACCGGCGTGGAACAACTGGTCGCACAGGGCCAGTTTACGATTGGTGTCGAGTTTCTCGAACGCAGCGAATATATCAAAATGTTTGGAAGGAGCCTGGGCCGGTTCATAATGTTTGATCGTCGTTGCCATCATCGATTTCCTCGTTTATTGAACTTGAGGCCATCCTACATTAAAAAAGGATTAAAATCAAATTATTATGAAAATAGTTCTGGATTGTATGCAGTGTTGGGCTTATAATGTCTGAAATCACCCCCATTTTCATCCTCGTCGAGCCTCAGATGGGCGAGAATATCGGGGCCTGCGCCCGGGCGATGATGAATTGCAACCTCCGGGACATGCGTATCGGCAATCCCCGCGACGGCTGGCCCCAGGAGCGCGCCTGGGCCAGCGCCTC
>JBEHYB010000107.1:0-5814 GCA_048498395.1 Pseudomonadota bacterium | reverse complement strand
GCTTCCACTCCGCCGGCAAGGTGCAGGCCTCCAATGACCCGCACGATATGCGCTTGCAGCGGATTTGACGCTTATGTGCCACATCTTCTGGGCCATGAGGGCATGGGCGAAGTCGTTGCCGTCGGCGCGGATGTGACAAAAGTCAAACCGGGCGACCAGGTTATCCTTGGCTGGATCAAGGGCGAGGGCATCGATAGCGGCGGATGCAAATATCAGGGGCCGAACGGCATGGTCATCAATTCCGGCGCGGTCACGGCCTTCTCCGAATACTCGGTTGTGTCCGAGAACCGCCTGGTGCTCAAGCCGCCGCATACGCCTGACGATCTTTCAGTCCTTTACGGCTGCGCGCTTCCTACAGGTGCAGGTCTTGTCTTCAATGAGCTGAAACCGCGTGACAACGCGGCGATCGCCGTGATCGGCCTTGGCGGGATCGGATTGAGCGCGCTGATGGCGGCCAAGGAATTTAAGCCGAAAACGTTGATTGCCGTTGATCTCGAAGACGGCAAGCTGGCGCTCGCGAAAGAGCTGGGCGCGACCCATACGATAAAGGCGGATCATCCTGAACTCGCGAAGGAAATTATCAATATCACAGGCGGGCAGGGTGTCGATTACGCCGTGGAAGCGGCCGGCCTTGTGAAGACCATCGAGCTCGGTTTCCGCGTCATCAAGCGCGGCGGCGGCGAACTTATTTTCGCGTCCCATCCATCGGCCGGCGAGACGATATCGCTCGACCCGTTCGAGCTGATCTGCGGCAAAACCATTCGCGGCACATGGGGCGGTGGATCCAAACCGGACAAGGATATTCCGCTGCTCGACCGCATGTATCAGGAAGGCAAGCTCAATCTAAAAGCGCTTTTAAGTCACCGTTATACGCTGGATAACATCAACCAGGCGCTCGATGACCTTGAAAACCGCCGGATTGTCCGCGCGTTATTGGAAATCGCACCTAGCGCTTGAGATTTAAAGAAAAACTGAATATGAAATAAAGCGACCAGCGGACATCACCGGTACTTTAGACAACAGCGCGCAAGGGCAATGGAACCATTAAATAAAAGCAAGAAGACCGGCGTTGTTTTCGTATCGGGCATGTTCAACGTGCTGCATCCGGGGCATTTCCGTTTCCTGAATTTCGCGGCCAATCTCGGCGAGAAACTGATCGTCGGCGTTCTCTCGGACCGAATGGTGCCCGAGGCCAGCGTTAAGGAAGAAGAGCGTCTTGAAATCATCTCGGCCATCTCATTCATCGACGAAGCCTTCCTGCTCGATCGTCCGGTTGAGGAATATATCGCAGAACTGAAGCCTGACATGGTCGTCAAGGGATGGGAATTCCACGACAAGATAAATCCTGAAAAAGAAGTCCTCAATAGTTATGGCGGGAAACTGATCTTCAGTTCCGGCGATATCAAGCTTTCGGCGTTCAACGTCGAAGAAGAGCGGCATGAGACGGCGGCGTTCAGCACGATCCAGAAGCCGAAAGAATTCATGGAGCGCAGGGGCTTCAATATAAAATCCCTGCAGAACCTGCTCAATAAATTCGACTCGCTGAATGTTTGCGTGCTTGGCGACATCATCGTCGACCAGTATATAAATTGTGAGCCGGTGGGCATGTCGCGCGAAGACCCGACGATTGTCGTCCGCCCTGCGGAATCGCTGTTTTTCCTCGGTGCGGCGGGGATTGTCGCCGCCCATGCAAGAGGGCTTGGTGCGACCGTCAATTTCATTTCGGTGTGCGGCAATGACGATGCCGGGACCTATAGTAAAGAGCGGCTGCATAAATACGGCGTGGAGAGCTATGTCATTCAGGACGACTCGCGACCGACGACGCAGAAGACAAGATACCGCGCGACCGGCAAGACGCTGCTGCGCGTCAATGATTATTCCAATCACCCGATCTCCGATGAAATCTCACAGCAGATTATTGACCGCCTCAAGGAGTTGATTGCTGAAACCGATGTCATCATTTTCTCGGATTTCAGCTATGGCATGCTGCCGCAGAAACTTGTCGACGAAGTGATCGCGATCGCGAACGAACATAATGTCGTAATTGCCGCCGACAGCCAGATCTCGTCGCAGACCGGGAATGTTGCGCGTTTTAAAAACGTGTCGCTGGTCACGCCGACCGAGCATGAAGCGCGCCATTCGATCAATAACTACGCGGATGGTCTTGTCATGCTATCGGACAAGGTGCGCCAGATCACGAACGCGGATAACGTCGTTGTCACGCTGGCTGGTGAAGGATTGTTGATTTCGACCGCCGATGAAAAAGGTGAACGGGTGAATGATCGTCTGCCGGCGCTGCAATCTGTCGCTGTCGATGTTGCGGGCGCGGGTGACGCGCTGCTGGTCACGGCGGCGCTGGGGTTGGCCGCGGGCGGCACGATCTGGGAGTCGGTCTATCTCGGCTCGCTGGCTTCCGCCGTGCAGGTATCGCGCGTCGGCAATATCCCGCTGCAATATGGCGAGCTTTTTGAAGTGCTGGAACAATGAAAGCTTTATTGCTGGCGGCAGGCCTTGGCTCGAGATTAAAGCCGATCACCGATAACATTCCGAAATGCCTGGTGCTGATCAACGGCAGACCGCTGCTCGGCTACTGGCTCGATATGCTCTCGCACGCGGGGGTTGAGCATTTCTATATCAATCTTCACTACCATGCCGATGCCGTACGAAAATTCATTGCATCGACATCATACGGTGAGAGAGTGACCTTTATCGAAGAGGCGGAATTGCTCGGCACCGGTGGTACGCTCAAGAAAAATGCCGATCTGTTTCTTGATAAATCTTTTTTCCTCGCCCATGCCGACAATCTATGCCTGACAGATTTCAAGGGCTTTATCATGGCGCATAAAAACCGTCCCGCAGAAGCCGCGATGACGATGATGACATTCGATCCGGTTGATGCGCGCCAGTGCGGCGTAGTCGAACTGAATGAAAAAAATCTTGTGACGGGCTTTTTTGAGAAAGTTCAGAATCCACCGACCACCCTTGCAAATGGCGCAGTCTTTGTGATGGAGCCGGAAGTCGCGCAATATGCGAAAAACATCGATAAATCGCATTTCGAGATCAGTCTCGACGTGATCCCGGCCTTCGTCGGACGCTGCCTTGCCTGGCATAACGGCGATTATCATCTCGATATCGGCACGCCCGAGACTTATAAAAAAGCGCAGGACGAACATGCGCTGATCGAAACGCTTTACAAAAAATTTATGAACTAGACTGGAATTGAGACAATGGAAAAACCTGATCTGAAAAAATGTGTCGTGCTTGGCAGCACTTCTTTCGCCGGTGCGTGGTTCGTCAAGGACGCGCTTGACCGCGGTGTGGAAGTCATCGGGTTGAGCCGTTCGTCAGAGCCGAGCGATATTTTCCTGCCCTACAAGAAAAGCAAAAACCTGTCTTCCTTCAGGTTCGAGAAGATGGATGTCAATCAGGATAATGACAGTATCATCGCGCTGATCGGGGATGAAAAGCCGGATTTCATCGTCGATTTCGCAGGCCAGGGCATGGTCGCGCCGAGCTGGGAATGGCCTGAACAATGGTATCAGACAAATATCGTGGCGAAGTCCAAAATTCACAACGCGCTGCGCAAGATGCCGTTCGTTAAAAGATATGTCCGCATCTCGACACCGGAAGTCTATGGCAGCACGGAAGGGCTGATTGCCGAGAGCACGAATTACAAACCCTCGACACCTTATGCGGTTTCGCATGCGGCGATCGATATGAGCCTTCAGGCCTATCACCAGCAATTCGGGCTGCCGGTCATCTTTACGAGGTTCGCGAATTTCTACGGTTCGGCGCAGCAGCTCTACCGCATTACGCCACGCGCCATTTTCTGTGCGCTGACCGGCGAGACCCTGCCGTTGCATGGCGGGGGCACCTCGATCCGCGCCTTTATCCATGCGCTCGATGTCAGTGACGGTATTTTCCGGGCGCTGGAGCACGGCAAAACCGGTGAAATCTATCACTTTTCCACAGACGAGTTCATTACCATCAAGGACTTCGTCGCCAAGATCGCCGCGAAAGCCGGGGTTGAAATGGACAGTTTCGTTAAGGTTACGGAAGACCGCCCGGCCAAGGACCCCGCCTATTTCATGAGCGCCGAGAAAGCCAAGCGAGAGCTGGGCTGGAAACCCAAATACGACCTTGATTCCGGGGTTCAAGATACCTATGAATGGGTGCGTGATAATCTGGAAGAGATCAAAAGCCTTCCCAAGGATTATATTCATAAACAATAGACAGGTTTGCAAGCTTTCCGATGGAAATTAAAAATTTTTTACCAGAGCAGTATGTTCAAACGGACGCGCGTCCGATCAACCATAATTATCTCGCCGATCAGTTCAGCGATTACGAAGAGATCCTGAAAAAAATCGCGGTCGTCGTCAAACGCGGCGATTTCACGCTGGGTCAGGCCGTTAATGATTTCGAAGAGCGTTTCGCCAAAACTGTCGGTGCGAAATATGCGATCGGTGTCGGCAGCGGAACGGACGCGATCTTCCTGTCATTGCGCGCGATCGATATCAAGCCCGGTGATGAAGTCATTACGACACCTTTCACTTTCTACGCAACGATCGGTGCGATCGTCACCGCAGGCGGCACGCCGGTATTTGTTGACGTGCGCGACGATTACAATATCGATCCGACGAAAATCGAAGCGGCGATCACGAGCAAGACAAAAGCCATCGTGCCGGTTCACTGGTCGGGCAAGCCATGCGACATGGACCCGATCCAGGCGATCGCGAAAAAACATAACCTGCATATCGTCGAAGACGCGTGCCATGCGATCACCGCAAGTTACAAAGGCCGCCCGGCCGGCACTTACGGAACTGCAGGTTGCTTCTCGATGCACCCGCTTAAAAACCTCAATGTCTGGGGTGATGGCGGTCTGGTTGTCACGAATGATCTTGAATTCGCCAATAAAATCCGCCTGCTGCGCAATCATGGCCTGAGAGATCGCGATCATTGCGATATCTTTGCCTATAACTCGCGCCTTGATACGGTGCAGGCGGTCGTTGCCGATCACCTGATGGATAAGCTGCCGCTGATCAGCCAGTCGCGTATCGCCAATGCGCAATATATGGACAAGCATCTCGGTGCGATCAAAGGCGTGACAATCCCGACGCGTGACGCGGACGATGTGCGTCAGGTCTATCATATTTACTCGCTGCGTTTCGAGCGCCGCGACGAACTGCAGAAATATCTCGAAGCGAAGGGCATCGATGCCAAGGTGCATTACCCGATCCCGATGCACCTGCAACCTGCCGCCGCGAAATACGGCCACAAGGCGGGCGACTTCCCGGTTGCGGAAGCGATCTGCAAATCGGTCATGTCGCTGCCGGTGCATGAATTCATCACCCGCGATCAGCTCGATACGATGATCGAAGCGGTCAGGGATTTCTACGCAGCATGAGTGTACGGGTTCCCTTCGTAGATCTGCCCCGCCAGTATATCGCTCATAAAGATGAGATCGATGCGACATTCCAGCGCGTGGCGGCGAGCGGCGGCTATATCCTTGGCGAAGAAGTCGCCGAGTTCGAAAAGGGTCTCGCCGAAATCTGCGGCGTGCCCTATGTGCTCACTGTCGCCAACGGCACGGATTCGATGATCCTCGGGCTTCGTGCTCTCGGTATCGGGCCGGGCGATGAGGTCATCACATCACCGAATTCCTTTATCGCGTCAGCCGGCGCGATCGCCGCCGTCGGCGCGACGATCGTGTTCGCGGATTCGGCGATGGACCTCAATATGGACCCGGCGAAACTGGAAGCGGCGATTACGCCACGCACGAAAGCGATTATCCCTGTCCACCTGACGGGCCGTCCC
>JBEHYB010000106.1:0-5928 GCA_048498395.1 Pseudomonadota bacterium | reverse complement strand
CCCTCTCCCTATGGGAGAGGGCTTAGTTGACCCCATAAAAAAACCGCTCATTTCTGAGCGGTTTTTATCATGTTCATTGTTTTGAGGCTTAAGCAGCTTCCGCTTTGTCCTCGGTCGCTTTTTCTTCAGCTTTAGCCTTGCGGCCGCCGCGGATCAGTTTTTCCAGACGCTCTGTCGCCTCGATTTCGGTGATGCGGTCAACAGCGGCAACCTCACGTGCAAGACGCTCCATCGCAGACTGGTAGATCTGGCGTTCGGAGTAGGATTGCTCGGTGTCGTCGTTCGAGCGTTTCAGGTCGCGCAGAACTTCGGCAATGGATACCGGGTCGCCCGAATTGATCTTGGTTTCATATTCCTGAGCGCGACGTGACCACATGGCGCGACGGATCTGGGCGCGGCCCTGCAGGGTCTTCAATGCATCCTGCATGCGGTTGGTCGTGGAGAGGCGGCGCAGGCCCGAAGCATGGGCTTTGAATACCGGCACTTTCAGGCGCATGCGGTCTTTTTCGAATACGATTGCATAGAGTTTGATTTCCATACCGCCGATTGTCTGGGTTTCGATCGCTTCGATCTGGCCGACACCGTGGGCTGGATAAACGACATAGTCGCCTTTTTTGTATTCAACTTTTTCATTAACCGGGGCAGGTGCCATCGCGCGGACCGGCTGGATAGGAGCCAGCGACTTGTTGGTGACCTGGATCGGGCGGTAGGCCGGGCGCATCGTTGATGCGGCCTGTGACGACGATACCGGTTTGTAACCTTCGGCAGTCTTCTGCATTACGACAGGAGATTTCTTAGCGGCAATAGAAGCTTGCACGTTCTGGTTGTTAGCTGGCTTCACCACGATTGCCTTGGACGGCGCGGCTGCTTTCACAGGAGCCGGGGCAGCTTTCGCAACTGCTTTCATAGGCTTGATTGGTGCAGCTGGTTTTTTAATAGAGGAAACTGTTTTAACTGTTTGTTTTGCAATGGGCTTTTTAGCCGGTACAGCTTTTTTGGCAGCGGTCTTGGCAACAACTTTGGCTTGAATCTTGGAAACTGGTTTCTTGACGGCTTTAGGGGCAGGTTTTGCCACTGTTTTTGCTTTTGGTGCAGTTTTAGCTTTTACGATTTTTTTCTTTTGTGCCATGCCTTTAGTCCTTATGCCTGATGTTTTTATTTAACTAAGTAGACCAGTCGTTAGAAAACCCTGTACGAACTCCGGGGAATTCGGGGGCTGTAGTTGCCATAACTGTTACTATTAAGCGTCGGTAATTAAATTACCGTGCAAAAAGAGAAGCAAAATCAATGGCTTATCCTTGCCTGATCATGCGTACAGCGTTGAAGCAATGTCAGTTAATATAGCAGAATTTCGGGAAAATTCAACTTTTCTTTACAGTTATTTAAGAAAATGCCGAAAATAGGCCAAAAAGGGCTATTTATCGCCTTCACCGGGGGCTGCGGAGAACAGTTCAGGGTACTTATTCGGAGTATCTTTGTATGATTCCGCTACG
Source organism: Pseudomonadota bacterium (assembly GCA_048498395.1). Lineage (GTDB taxonomy): Bacteria > Pseudomonadota > Alphaproteobacteria > Micavibrionales > Micavibrionaceae > Micavibrio_B. Next base: position 4,435 of record JBEHYB010000106.1, on the reverse strand, counting down.
GGTAGTGCCGGTTTTGCCTTGGTAAGATTCGGCCATGGGCCGGTCGAATACTCCCGGTTCAGTTCCAGCCAGGCTTCGGCCTTACTATCCGTGTCGGGCAGGATGGCATCGATCGGGCATTCCGGTTCGCAGACCCCGCAATCGATACATTCGTCCGGGTTGATGACGAGCATGTTCTCGCCCTCATAGAAACAGTCTACGGGGCAGACTTCCACGCAGTCGGTGTATTTACATAGGATGCAGACATCGGTCACGACAAAGGTCATGGGGATGCTTTTATTAGAACTGGGCAATAAATCAAGGAAAAGGGAGGTCGGAGGTCTAAAAAGTTTGACGGCATAAAATGTTAAGTCTATGTAAAAGCAGAAATATTGACGTTTTGGCGGGTCTGTTATAGAAACCGCCAAAATCTATAAAAAATCAAGGTGTGATAAATGAGTTTCGGTTTCTTTAAAATAGCTGGCGCGGTGACGATGGTGGTCGGAGCCCTCGGATCGAACTATGTCGTTGGCATTGAGCAGGTCAGCAAAGACCCACGAATGTGTCTCGTGCGCGAGAAGAAGGACGGTCTCGTCACCTGGTATAATAACTGTTCCAAGCCGGTGACTTACGCGATCTATGATAAAGAGCTGATCGACCAGCGCACGGAGATGTCGCTGAATTTTAAGCCGAATGTCCAGTTCGGCGCAGCCGCGGCCAATGAGAAGATTTCGTCGATGAAGCGCGATGTCTATAACCGCAGCTTTATCCATGAATGCTACGCGCCGCAAACGCCGGTGCTTGAGAATTATACGTTCAGCTGTAAGTAATTTTTTCCGTATCTTTGTCATCCCGGACTTGATCCGGGATCCAGATAGATCGTTCCATCTGGATGCCGATTTTCATCGGCATGACAGTAAGGGGAAATATTTTAAAACTTCAGTGATGTTCCAGATAGCGTCGCTTTCGCGCCGACGGGGAAGGTATAGAGATCCTTGTCGTGGCCGAACGGCGCGTTCATCAGGACGGGGATTTTGAGATCCTTCGTGACAGACTCAACGCATTCCTTAAGTGTAAATCCGTATTTGAGTTTGCCCGTGTCAAGCAGCTGCGTGAATGACCCGAGAACCAGTCCCTTGATCTGATGCAAGGCACCCGCATTGCGCAATTGCTGAAAATTACGGTCGATGCGTGAAGTCTCTTCGAAAATATCTTCCAGAAATAAAATCGCATTTTCGAAATCAGGCTGATCGGGCGTGCCCATAAGACTCATGAAAGCGCTGAAATTGCCGCCGATAAGCCTGCCGGTTGCCTTGCCGGGTTTCAGGATTCTGGCTTTGGACATTTTGATCTCGGTCTTCTTACCTGAGAGTAAATCAAAACACTGATCGACCTGTTTCTTCGGGAGAGAGGCAAGGCCGCGCAGCATCGGCCCGTGATAGGTGACCATTCCCGTTTCATTTGTGATTGCATTGAGAAGAACGGTGGAATCGCTGTAGCCGAGAATGATCTTTGGGTTTTTCGCGATCAGTTTATAATCCAGATGCTCAAGCATCGTTCCGGCGCGGTTGCCGCCTTTGGCGCAGAAAATCGCCTTGATGTCCTTGCGTTTGATCAGATCGTGAAAAGCGGCGGATTTCTGTTTGCCTGTGCCGGCTGACTGGTTGAGTTTTAGATAAGTCTGCGGATGGATAAAAACTTTATATCCGCGTTTCTCAAGCATGGCCTGCGCTTTGAGAAGCGGTTCTTTGTCGTCGACCCGGCTCGAGGGAGCCATGATGCCGATCGTGTCGCCGGGGAGAAGGGATGGGGGGAGTGTCATTATATAATTCTAACTATTTTGTCATTCCCGCGAAAGCGGGAATCTCTCTGGATTAGAAAAAGGGAGATCCCTGCTTTCGCAGGGATGACAGAGGGGGTTATTTGATTTCCTTATACGCTTCCATCGCGGCCTGGCGGGCGGTGTTGTGTTCGACGATCGGGTGCGGGTAGGTTTTGCCGGGATCGACACCGGCTTTGCGCAGGATATCATCCGGCGCGGTCCAGGGCGCATGGATATATTTATCGGGCAGGTTTTTAAGCTCGGGGACCCATTTGCGGACGTAAGCGCCAGCCGCGTCGAATTTCTCGCCCTGCAGGACTGGGTTGAAAATCCGGTAGTAAGGAGAGGCATCGGCACCGCAGCCCGCGACCCATTGCCAGCTTGCGGCATTATTGGCGAGATCGGCATCGACCAAACAATCCCAGAACCATTTCTCGCCCGTCACCCAGTTGATGCGCAGATGCTTGATCAGGAAACTTGCCGTGACCATGCGCACGCGGTTGTGCATATAGCCGGTTTCCCACAACTCGCGCATACCTGCATCGACGATCGGGTAGCCGGTATTCCCGACCTGCCATGCTTTGAGATTTTTCGCGCTGGTCGACCAGCCCATGCGTGCGAATTTTGGGTTCCATGGCTTTTCGGGAAGATCGTGGAAATGGTAGAGCAGGTAATAAGAGAATTCACGCCAGCCGAGCTCGGAGTGGAAGTTGTCGAGATTATTTTCTTCTCCATGCATGAGCGCGTAGGATTTGCTGGCGTGCCAGACCTGATGCGGCGAGATTTCGCCGAAATGCAGATGCGGTGAGAGCAGGGAGGAATAACTCTCGGCCGGGAAGTTGCGGCCTTCCTTGTATTTATGAAGTTTACCGTCGAGGAATTTCTTTAACTGCTTTGCCGCTCCTGCTTCGCCGATATGCCAATAGGCTTCCATCTTTTTATCCCAGCGCGGTTTTGCGGGAAGTAAATTGAGGTCGGAGAGTTTCAGGGATTTTGCCGCACCATATTTGATGTCTTTCGGTGCCTTAAGAGGCTCGCGCGGCTCATGCCGCGACAGGCAGCCCTTGCGATAATAAGGTGTGAAGACTTTATACGGCGTGCCGTCATTCTTGGTGACCGTATGCGGTTCCCAGAGAAGCGAGGCGTTGAAGCTCTGCACTTCTATATCATGGTCTTTCAGATCCTGTTTGATCTTTGCGTCACGTTCCATGCGCCATGGGTCGTAGCAGCGATTCCAAAAAATGCTTTCGGATTTAGTTTCCCGGATAAGTTTTTCGAGAACGATTTCAGCTTTGCCTTTTAGCAGCACGAGATTGCCGTCGAGGCTTTTATCAAGTGCGGCGAGTGAATGGTGCAGCCAGAAACGCGAGGCCGCGCCCATCGGCCATTCACCTGCATTTTCGTCGTCGAGAATATAAACGGGAATGATGTCCGCACCGCTTTGCAGGGCAGCGTTCAGCGCAGGGTTATCGGAGAGGCGTAAATCCTGGCGGAACCAGACGATTGTGTGGGGCATGGAGGGAGAGTAGGCGAATTAGATGCAAGATCAACTCTTTTCACCACAGCGAACACAAAGAACACAGCGAAATCGAAGCTTTCTGTCATCCCGAGCGAAGGCGAGGGATCTCATCTTATAAGGTGAGATGTCTCACATGCGTTCGACAAGACATTAAAAGAACCAGAGGCGCTGTGGTCGCTGTGGTAAAAACGGGTTAACCGTCTTTATTAATGCGCTTGATAAGTTCCGCGAGGGTGGCTTCGGCGCTTTCGTTCGAGACCTGGCAGGTGCCGGCCGCGATGTGGCCGCCGCCGCCATATTCGAGGCAGAGTTCGCCGACATCGGTGTTGCTGGTTTTATTGAGGATCGATTTACCGATCGCGAAGACGGTGTTCTGGCGGTTCTTGCCCCACATCGCGTGCAGCGAGATATTACATTGCGGGAAGATCGCGTAGACCATAAAGCGGTTACCGGCCCAGATATTGCTTTCATCGCGCAGATCGATGACGACAAGGTTCTTGTGGATGTGCGCGCAGCGCTGCATCAGCTCGGTATGTTTCGCGTGATGCTCGAGATAGAGGTCGACGCGTTCTTTCACGTCATTCAGTTTTAGAATATCGTCGATATTCTGGTGATCGCGGCAGTGGTCGATCAGCTTCATCATCAGCTGGTAATTCGAAATGTTGAAATCGCGGAAACGCCCCAGACCCGTACGCGCGTCCATGATAAAGGAGAGAAGCTCCCAGCCTTTCGGATTTAGAATGTCATCCTTGGTGAAGCCTGCAGAGTCGGCCTTGTCGACCGCTTTCATCATATCTTCGGAAATATTCGGGAAGCGGGATTTGCCGCCGAAGTAATCATAGACGACGCGCGCGGCAGACGGCGCTTTCGGATCGATCACGTGGTTGGTCTTGGCACCGCCGACGCGATGCGCTTCGGAGGTATGGTGGTCGAAAGCAAGAAACGCGCCCGGCACGTAAGGAAGGTTGGTGGTGATATCATCCGCCGTGACCTCGATCAGCCCATCCTGCATGTCTTTCGGGTGGGCGAACATAATATCGTCGATCAGGTCCAGCTCTTTCAGAAGAATGCCACAGACGAGGCCATCCATATCGCTGCGCGTAATCAGTCGGTAG
>JBEHYB010000105.1:0-5941 GCA_048498395.1 Pseudomonadota bacterium | reverse complement strand
GACAGTGAACCTACGAAATAGCATCCTGCCGACGCTGACGCTGTTCGGCTCATTTAGCACCTTGATATGCTGCGCTTTGCCTGCGCTTTTGGTGTCTCTTGGCGCGGGGGCGGTGATGATTGGTCTTGTAAGCGCGGTGCCGCAGCTTATATGGCTTTCCGAGCATAAGGTCGCGCTATTTATCTTTGCAGGGTGTATGCTCATTCTTTCGGGAGTTACCCGTTATCTGACGCGCAATGCGCCTTGTCCCCTTGATGCGCGACAAGCCAAAGCCTGTATGAGAATGCGGCGTATTTCCCTTGGTGTCTTTATATTTTCAGTCGTCCTCTATGCGACCGGATTTTTCTTTGCATTCATAGCTTACCGCTTCCTTTAGGAAGTAATTAAAGGAATATCAATAATGAAAAATCATCATGCCCATGCAGATACGAAAGATAATTCGTCGGGCCACTCCTGCTGCGCGCATCATGGCAATGAAAATAAACAGAATAAAATATTAGATCCGGTATGCGGAATGACCGTTGACCCAGAAACGGCCAAATATAAAAGTACCTATAAAGAACAGGATTATTATTTCTGCGCGGAAAACTGTCTGAAAAAATTTAATGCAGAACCAGAAAAATACCTTGCACCGAAACAGGAAGAACCCGCCGTGCAGGGCGCAATTTATATATGTCCGATGCACCCGCAAATCCGGCAACAAGTGCCGGGCACTTGTCCCATTTGCGGGATGGCCCTGGAGCCTGAAATCGCTACAGGCGGCGAAGGAGAAAACCATGAGCTGATCGACATGACTCGGCGGTTCTGGATCGGCCTTGTATTGACGCTACCCGTATTCGCGCTTGAAATGGGCGCGCATTTGCTGAACTGGCATTTCGTGATGGGATCAACTTCAAATTGGATACAGCTGGCGTTAGCGACGCCTGTCGTACTATGGACAGGAAAGCCGTTCTTTGAACGTGGCTGGGCGTCTATCGTCTCGCGCAATCTCAATATGTTTACGTTGATCGCCATCGGCACGGGCATGGCATGGCTTTACAGTATCGTCGCTACGCTGGCACCACAGGTTTTTCCTCCCGGCTTTCGGCAGGATGACGGCTCCGTCCCGGTTTATTTCGAGGCTGCTGCCGTTATCACCGTCCTTGTCCTGCTGGGGCAGGTTCTGGAACTACGGGCCAGGGAGAAGACGGGCGGCGCGATGCGGGCGCTTTTAAAGCTTTCTCCAAAAACTGCCCGCCGTATCAACGCGGACGGGACGGACGAGGATATCGCGCTGGACGCCGTGCAGATGGGCGACCAGTTGCGCGTTCGCCCCGGTGAGGCCGTTCCTGTTGACGGTGTCATCGTCGAGGGCCGCAGCGCGGTCGATGAATCGATGGTGACGGGCGAGTCGATGCCCACAATGAAGGAAAAAGATGAGACCGTTATCGGTGGTACGATGAATCAGACGGGTAGTTTTATCATGAAGGCCGAACGTGTCGGGAGCGCGACTATGCTGGCGCGGATCGTTCAGATGGTGGCCGAGGCCCAGCGCAGCCGCGCGCCCATTCAAAGACTGGCCGATCTCGTCGCCTCGTGGTTTGTCCCCGCTGTTATTCTGGTGGCGATTGCAGCCTTTATTATATGGGCTGCCTTTGGGCCATCGCCCGCCTTCAGTTATGCATTAATCGCGGCGGTCAGCGTTCTGATCATCGCCTGCCCATGTGCGCTGGGCCTGGCTACGCCAATGTCGATCATGGTCGGTGTCGGACGCGGAGCGCAGGCAGGGGTTTTGATTAAAAATGCGGAAAGTCTTGAGCGCATGGAAAAAATCGACACGCTGGTGGTCGATAAAACGGGAACGCTGACCGAAGGCAAACCTAAAGTTACGCGGATCATAGCGACGACAGGATTCACCGAGGACAACCTTCTTGCGCTGGCCGCATCCTTGGAACAGGGTAGCGAGCATCCCTTGGCGCATGCCGTCGTCGTGGCGGCGAAGGAGAAAAATCTCACGATTGTAAAGGCGATAGAGTTTGACTCTTCCACTGGAAAGGGTGTCGTCGGTAAAGTCGATGTTCGATCCGTCGCGCTCGGCAATATAAAATTAATGGAAGATTTGAAGGTTGATGTATCTTCACTGGCAAAGCAGGCTGATGATTTGCGTGGCGACGGCGCCACCGTCATCTTTATTGCTGTCGATCATTCTGTTGCCGGACTTCTTGCCATTGCCGATCCGATCAAAGCAACGACGCCTTATGCGATCAAACAACTTCAGAAAGCAGGTATTCGCGTCGTGATGCTGACAGGCGACAATAAAACGACGGCGCAGGCCGTTGCCCGCCAGCTGGGGATCGTCGAAGTCGAGGCGGAGGTTTTGCCGGAAGATAAAAGCCGTATCGTGAAAAAACTCCAGAGCGAAGGCCGCGTCGTCGCTATGGCCGGGGACGGCACGAACGACGCTCCTGCGCTGGCGGCGGCGGATATAGGGATTGCGATGGGATCCGGGACGGACGTGGCGATGGAAAGCGCGGGCATCACGCTGCTGAAAGGCGACCTGACGGGCATTGTGCGGGCGCAAAAACTTTCCAAAGCCGTCATGCGGAATATCCGCCAGAACCTGTTCTTCGCTTTTATTTATAATATGGCTGGAGTGTCGGTGGCGGCGGGCATTCTATATCCCGTCTTTGGGGTGCTTTTAAGCCCCGTCATAGCCGCCACCGCTATGGCCCTGAGTTCCGTATCCGTTATTGCGAATGCCTTACGGCTCAGGTCTGTCCGCCTTTGAATGGCTCTTTTAAGCGGCCTTTATCTTTGTCAGACCCAAGTCAGCAAAAGGGTTGCGGCGAATAAGGCCATAATCTCCGCATAATATGCGGAGATTATGGTTGCCAGTTGCGGCGATTACATGGTATATTCACCGCATGAGGTGCGGAGAATGAGTCGTTATATCCATGAACAACCGGACTGGCCGGATTTTCGCTGGGACCATGAAAAACTGGCCGGGCGGCTTTCGGCGTTGCGCCACAGGCAGGGACGGCTGATTGGCCGGATGGAATCCCTTGGCTTTTCCCTGCGGGCGGAAGCGACCCTACAAACACTGACGCTGGACGTTCTGAAATCCTCCGAAATCGAGGGCGAAATTCTGGACCGCGATCAGGTCCGCTCTTCCATCGCCCGGCGGCTGGGGATGGATATTGGCGCGCTGGCACCCGCCGACCGTCACGTTGACGGCGTGGTCGACATGATGCTGGATGCCACACAGAATTATAAGACAGAGTTGAGCGAAGCCCGTCTGTTCGGATGGCATGCCGCGCTATTTCCAACCGGCTATAGCGGCATGCACAAGATTGCTGTCGGTCAGTGGCGGGATGATTCAAAAGGGCCGATGCAGGTTGTCTCCGGCGCGTATGGCAAGGAGCAGGTGCATTTTGAAGCGCCTGTTGCAAAGCGCCTCAAGAATGAAACGGCTGCCTTTCTGAAATGGTTTAACAAAGATGATGATACCGATGCCGTTCTGCGTTCCGCCATCGCCCATCTATGGTTTGTTACGCTCCACCCGTTTGAAGACGGGAACGGACGGATTGCCCGCGCCATTGCCGACATGGCGCTGGCGCGGTCCGAGCAAAGCCCGCAACGCTTTTACAGCATGTCGGCGCAGATCCGCCAGGAGCGTAAAGCCTATTATGATCTGCTGGAAGAAACGCAGAAAGGCGATCTCGATATCACGCCCTGGCTGGAATGGTTTCTGGGTTGCCTTGACCGCGCGTTTGACGGAATGGATGAAACGCTGGGTGCCGTGCTTCATAAAGCGCGTTTCTGGGACGGGCATACAGATGAACCGTTCAATGACCGCCAGCGCCTGATGCTGAATAAATTACTAGACGGGTTTGATGGAAAGCTCAATTCATCCAAATGGGCGAAGATCGCAAAATGTTCGCAGGACACGGCATTGCGTGATATTCTGGACCTTGTCGAACGCGGCATTTTGACCAAAGATGAAGGCGGTGGACGCAGCACCAGCTATTCTTTAAAAGCTAAAAGTGAAGGCGTCTAAATCTGTTTCTGTGGGACACTGGTGGGACAGTTCGTTTCAAAAAATGGCGATATCTGGCGATACATGACAAAATCGATATGCCATTAAGTATTTGAAACTCTTGTTGTATTCTGTTGCTGGGATTTGCGGTTTTTTGTATGAGTACCGCTCATAACCTGAAGGTCGTCAGTTCAAATCTGGCTCCCGCAACCAATCTTTCCAGACAAAATCATCTCCGCCCCTGGGCGATGCCCTTCAAAAGCGCAGTAAATCTGCGGTTTCTGGCTGTATGGCTGAAGGATACGCTGCGCCGATACAGCCGCCAAACCCCGCCATTTCCTCTCCAGAGAGCCATTTTTCTCCAAAAGCTGAAGACGTAACGCCAAAACGCCCTTCAGGTTTTAAAGGGTGGAATATCAATGGGATGGTCATTTTGCGCCGTTAACCGGTTTAAATTGCAGGCGGTGGGCAGGGTGGACCTGGAGAAAATATAATGTGATCCCCATCAAAGTCCGTTTAATTTATTTCTTATTCAGAAGAGGGTTTGATTATGAAATTGAAAGCGCGTGAAGTTTGGGAAGATTGTAATCTCGCTTTGGAGATGCTGGAGAATGAGCAGGATCTGCAAAAGTGGAGAATAACCTGGGCGGCTGCAATGGCGCTGGTGCGTGCTGTTGGCAATGTCCTGCAGGGAGTGGATTCAGAAAACAAGATTATAAAAGAAATTTCCGATGGTCTTTTTAAAGAATGGAAGAGCGACGAGGCAAAGCATCTTATCTTTTGGGAATTCATAAAAAAAGACCGTGATAATTTGCTGAAGGAATATCGGGAAAATGTACATCCCCTTGAGAAGGTGGCTGTAGTGGTGCAATCCGTCCTTCAACCGATAAAAGGTGGAGCGCCAGCACTGCATAATGCAGTTTTTGAGATTGACGAAAATATTTATCGTCCCGTCATGGAAGGGCCTTGGGCAGGTGATGATGCCAGAGATGTATTACAAGAAGCCCTGAATTGGTGGAACGAACAATTAACGGCGATTGAAAAACAATATGCAGATAAAGTGAAAATAAAAAAGGCAAAATAATGGGATATTCATTCGGAAATGTAGAAGAAAAACTGGGAGAGGCAGAATTCTTTCTGCATAAGATAAAAACCTCAAAAAGTTTTTCTATCGATGGGAAATATTATTTTAGCGCCTTCATGTCCGCTGCTAGGTCGGTGACTCTGGCAATGCAAGCGTGTTTAAAGAATATTGCTGATTTTGAGGAATGGTATGCTCAGGTTAGTAAAAATCTTCGTGAAGATCGGTTGGCACGATATTTTCTTGAAACTAGAAATAGCTCTGTGCATGTTGGCGAAAACCCATTCAATGAAACTCCTCTTTCGTATTTGCAGGAGCATCTGTTTCGGCAATTCAGCGGTGATAAGTCGCCTGTTCTTTTTATTCAGAAAGAGGACAATGTCGCACCTGAGATCGTTAATGCAATCGCAGTAAGCGAACAGTATTTTCTTACATTAGTATCGATTGTATTTGAATGTTATGAGAAGTTTAAAAGGAAAATAGATCCAAAATGGTATTATACAGAGGGTCATTTTATTGAAATGGGTAAGTCTCTTCAGGATGCACTGGCAGAACTTGGCTATCCCCCAGATTGGCTTTCCTGCATGCCAGGTGATGAGGAATCTTCAGCATGGAGAGTTTTAAGATCCCTACAACCACCATGTGCGCTTAACCCCTTATTTGCTGAATATTTAGATAAAGATATTCCTTGCCCTGATTCCACCGATTAAAACGAAAACCCAAAATGCCGTCTCTGCTCCTGCCACGTATCCGGGAATGGACGCAGGAGATCGGCCAAGCTCATGGATTGCGGCTGGTGGCCAGCGAGGATGGCCTCGATGATATCCGGTGCCAGTTGTGTCATG
>JBEHYB010000104.1:0-5983 GCA_048498395.1 Pseudomonadota bacterium | reverse complement strand
TATACATATCTTGAAGTAACCCGCCGCAAGTTCGGTGACCGGCCTGCTTTTGATTTTATGGGAAAAAAATGGACCTGGGCCCAGATCGGCGACATGACCGATCGCATGGCCAAGGGCCTGCACGACGTTGGCGTTGAAAAAGGGGTCAAAGTCGGAATCTGCCTGCCGAATACGCCTTATTTCCTGATCGCCTATTACGCCATCGCCAAAACCGGCGCGACGATCGTCAATTACAACCCGCTTTATTCGGAAAAAGAGCTGATCAACCAGATCGAGGACAGCCAGACCGATCTGATGATCACCTGCGACATCAAGATGATCTACGACAAGATGGCGGTGATGCTGGAGAAAACCCGCCTCAATCAGGTCGTAATTTGCAGTTTCGCCAACATCCTGCCTTTCCCGAAAAATATTCTCTTCCCGATCGTCAAGGCCGGCGAAGTCGCGCATGTGCCCAATGACGACCGCCATATCAAATTTGAAAAGCTTTTATCGAATGACGGAAAATTCGAATGGCCCTTCGTCGATGTCCAGAACGATGTCGCGCTTTTGCAATATACCGGCGGCACGACCGGCGTGCCGAAAGGCGCGATGCTGACGCATGCGAATTTGAGCAGCAATGTCGAGCAATCCGTGGCGTGGTTCCCGGATGTGGTCCCCGGACAGGAGCGCATGCTCGGGGTGATCCCGTTCTTCCACGTTTTTGCTATGACATGTGTGATGAATTTCAGCGTCAAATGCGGGCTTGAAATCATCGCCTTGCCGAAATTCGAGCTGAAGGCGACGCTCGATGTCATTCACAAGAAGAAACCGAATTACCTGCCGGCTGTTCCCGCGATTTACAATGCGATCAACCATTCGTCTGATCTGAGCAAATATGACCTGACCTCGCTGAAATTCTGTTTCTCGGGCGGCGCGCCGTTGCCTGTCGAAGTGAAGAAGACTTTCGAGGAAATTTCGGGCTGTGTCCTGGTCGAAGGTTACGGCCTGACCGAAAGTTCGCCTGTGGCCTGCGTCAATCCGGTCGAGGGTATGAACAAGGCAGGCGCTATCGGGCTGCCGCTGCCAGGCACTGTCGTCGAGCTGCGCGATCCTCTGACGGGAGAACTGGTGCCGCAGGGCGAGCGCGGCGAGCTGTGCATTATCGGCCCGCAGGTGATGAAGGGTTACTGGAACAAGCCTGACGATACGGCGAAGACCATCCGCAACGGCAAACTGCATACCGGAGATATCGCCTATATGGATGAAGGCGGTTATTTCTTTATCGTCGACCGCATCAAGGATTTGATCCTGGTGAACGGCTATAACGTCTATCCGCGCACGATCGAGGAAGCGATCTATCTGCATCCCGATGTCGAGGAATGCATCGTCGCCGGTATCCCTGATGAGCAGCGCGGCGAGGTGCCGAAAGCCTGGGTCAAACTCAAGGAAGGCCATAATCTGACGGCTGTGGAGCTTAAAGATTTCCTCAAGGACAAGATCTCGCCGATTGAAATGCCGCGCCAGATCGAATTCCGCGACAAGGCCCTGCCGAAAACCATGATCGGCAAGCTGTCCCGCAAGGATATCCTGACGGAAGAAAAAGCGAAGGTGACAGCGTAGCTGTCATCCCTGACAAATGAGCGAAGCGAATGCTGATCCGGGATCCAGCAAGACATGGGGCGGCGAAGCCGCACTTTATTTGTACTGGATACCGGCTTTCGCCGGTATGACGATTGATGTTAGGAGCGTAGAGTCGCGCCGGTTTTGGACACGACCGCATCGATGATCTTCTTCGTCAGACCTTCGATAACGCTGTCGGTCAGCGTCTGGTCTTTCGGCTGCAGAGTCACCGCGATTGCAACGGATTTCTTGCCATCCTCGACACCTTTGCCGGTGTAGATATCAAACACCGAGACCTCCGCAATCAATTCACGGTCGACGAGTTTGATCGTCTTCACAAATGCATCCGCTTCGACCGCCTTGTCGGCGAGGAAAGCGAAGTCGCGGCTGACTGGTTGCAGCTCGGAAAGCTTCAATGGCGGCAGCGCGGTGCCGGAGCCTTTTTTCTTCGGTTCAGGCAGTCTCTCGATGAAGGCTTCGAAACCGGCGACAGGCATCTTGATGCCCATATCTTTCAATACCGACGGGTGCAGTTCGCCAAAATAGGCGAGAACCGTGGGGCCGAGACGTAGCGTACCCGAGCGGCCCGGATGGTACCATTCCGGCGCGTCGCGGGTGATCTGGACGTTTGAGGATGGAATACCGCAGGCATTGAGAACGCTCAGTGCATCCGCTTTCACGTCGAAGGCATCGACCGGGCGGGAGGCATCGGCACCGGACCAGTGGCGCGCGCCGTTCAGTCCGGCGCGGATGCCGGTTGCGACCATTTGCTGTTCGGAAATATCGGTACCGGCAAAAGACGGGCCGACTTCGAAAAGCGCGACATTGCCGAAACCGCGATTGTCATTGCGTTGCGCGGCTTCGATCAGATTGGGGAGGATGCTCGGGCGCATCTGGTCGAGATCACTGCTGATCGGGTTGACGAGGCGCAGGGATCTTGCTTTCTGTGTGTCGTTCGCGCCGAATTTCCCGGCGAGCGGCGAGGCCATGAACGACCAGGTCACGCATTCCTGTAATCCGTTATCAGCGAGGACATTGCGGCTCTTGCGCATGCGCGCGCCGAGCGGGGTTTCGGCGGCTTTCGCGACCGCGCCGTCTCTTGTGACGGAGACGGACGGAATTTTATCGAAGCCGTAAATGCGGGCGATTTCCTCGATCAAATCGGCTTCGCCTTCGATATCGGGACGCCAGCTTGGCGGGGTGACTTTGTCGCCGTTAACGATAAAGCCGAGATCGGTGAGGATCTTCTTTTGTGTGGCTGCATCGATCGCAAGGCCGAGGAGTTTCTGGGCGGCATCCGCGCGCAATGTGATCTGGCGTTTCCATTCAGGAATTTCACCGGCGACGACGACATCGCTTGCTTCACCGCCACAGAGTTCAATGATCAAATTTGTAGCGATATCGACGGCTTCCAGCGTGAATTGCGGATCGACACCGCGTTCGAAACGATAGCGCGCGTCCGAATTGATCTGAAGCGCGCGCCCGGTCTTCGCCGTGCGGTAAGCGTCGAAATAGGCGACTTCTAAAAATACATTCGTGGTGGCTTCGGTGCAGCTTGTGCTTTCGCCGCCCATGATGCCGCCAAGGCCGACAACGCCGGATTCATCGCATACGGCGGTCATATTGTCGTCAAGCTCATAAGTCTTGCCATTGAGCGCTGCGAGCGTTTCGCCTTTTTTGGCAAGGCGAATGGTGATGTTGCCTTTCAGCTTGTCCGCATCGAAGACATGGAGCGGGCGGCACATATCGATCGACATGAAATTGGTGATGTCGACCAATGTTGAAATAGGTTTCTGGCCGATGGCTTTCAGTTTCTGCGCGATTGAGTCCGGTGATACGCCGTTTTTCACGCCCTTGATCAGGCGGCCAAAGAAGACCGGGCAGGCTTCGTTTGCGCCTTTATCGATCGTGACGGCGACAGTTGACGGGAAAGCGTTTTTGACAGGCTTTGTCGCGATTGGTTTTAATTTGCCAAGGCCAGCCGCCGCGAGATCGCGCGCGATGCCGCGCACGCCTGCGCAATCAGGGCGGTTCGGGGTCAGGTTGATCTCGATAATTGGATCGCCAAGACCCAATGCATCGGCGATCGTCGTGCCGAGCGGTAGGGACGCATCAGCTTCGATAATGCCATCGCTTTCGGAGGACAATGCCATTTCGGCCGCCGAGACCATCATGCCGTTTGATTCAACGTCACGGATTTTGGATTTTTTCATCACCATGCCGTTTGACGGGATGGTCGTGCCTTCGCCGGCATGGAAGGCCTTAAGGCCCGTGCGCGCATTCGGCGCGCCGCAAACGACCTGGATAATGCCGTCGACTGTTTTAACGCGGCAGACTTTCAGACGGTCAGCATTCGGATGTTTCTCGGCATGTTCGATCTCGACCAGCTTGAATTGGGAATAGATCGCCGCGCGATCCTGCACGTCTTCGACTTCGAGGCCAATATCGGTCAGCTTGATCAGGATTTCGTCAAGCGAAGCGGTCGTATCCAGATGCTCTTTAAGCCAGCTAAGTGTGAATTTCATTTCGATTATATCCTAAAATTATTTCGTCGCGCGGTTCGGGCGGTTTAATGGGTCGAAGCCATAATGGTTGAGCCATCTTGTGTCTGAATCAAAAAATGTGCGCAAATCCGGTATGCCGTATTTCAGCATCGTGATGCGTTCGATCCCCATCCCGAAGGCAAAGCCCTGATATTCGTTCGGATCGATGCCGCAGTTCTTCAGCACGTTCGGATGCACCATGCCGGAGCCGAGGATTTCCATCCATTTCTGCTCCTGGCCTTTCGGGGCATTGCCGAGTTTCAATTCGCCGTTCTCGCGCCAGCAGCCGATATCGACTTCCGCGCTTGTTTCAGTGAAAGGGAAAAAGCTCGGGCGCAGGCGCACGGGCAGGTCGTCGACATTGAAAAACGCACGGACGAAATCGGTGAGACAGCCTTTGAGATTGGCCATCGTTACATTTTTATCGATGAACAGTCCTTCCATCTGGTGAAAGACCGGCGTGTGCGTCATGTCATAGTCGGAGCGATAGACGCGGCCCATACAGATAACCTTGATCGGCGGCTTGTTCGCGACCATGTGACGGACCTGCATGGTGGATGTGTGGGTGCGCAGCAATTTGCGGCGTGCGTCGCCTTCCTTGGTCTCGTCGTCAGGCAGATAGAACGTGTCGTGCATTTCGCGCGCCGGGTGACCGGGTGGGAAATTCAGGGCGGTGAAATTGTGAAAATCGTCTTCGATATCCGGGCCTTCGATCGCGACAAATCCCATATCGGCGAAGATCGAGGTCAGTTCGTCCATCGTCTGGCTGATCGGGTGGATTGAGCCTTTGCGGTCTGGCCGCACGGAGAGAGTGACATCGATTGTCTCGGATGACAGTCGGCGGTCCATTTCCTGACGCTGCAGGGCATCTTCCTGTTTCGCGATCAGTTCGGCGATTTCGTCCTTGAGGACATTCAACGCCGCGCCGGCGCTCTTGCGTTCTTCCGGGCTCATTTTGCCGAGATCTTTCATGAGATCGGTGATGCGGCCTTTTTTGCCAAGAGCAGTGACACGTGCGTTTTCAAGGCTCGTCAGGTCATTGGCCGCGCCGACCATTTCAATCAGTTCTTTTTTAAGGGCGGACGTATCCATCTATATTGCTTCCCTGGTTTTTGTCGCTGGGGACGATTTTTGCAGGATTTCCTGAACCTGCGCAAGCTCTTCGATCACGTGATCGGTCGTGCTTTTCTCGAGCCGGTGCCTTGAGAAACAGCCCCAGGTGACCGAGAAGCATTTCAGGCCCAGATGGTGGGCCAGATGCGGCTCCTCCAGAGAATCCCCGATGATATAGCTCTGGCTCAGATCGTAATCGTTTTCGGCCAGTATCTTCTGCAACCTTTGCAGCTTGTTCGTCTCGGTATAGCCGAGAACCGTATTGTCCTGGTTGCCGGAGATGATTTTGAAATAGCGGGTGATATGACGCTCGGCGATCTGGTCGTGCAGATCCATGTCGTTCTGGTTTGAAAGGATCATCAGATCAAAATCTTCATCGAGCAGGTATTCGAGCAGTTCGACAGTGCCGTCCCGCAGCGGCGCGGATTTGGCGATCGGGCGGTAGGTGTCGAAGAACGTATCGGTCGCCAGCTGGAATTTCTCGAGATAGGCATCAACATGCACGCCGTTTCTGGTATAGACATGCACCAGTGGGAAATCCATCGTGTCGCGATATTGTTCGTGGCTGACGGGGGCGACATCAAAGATTTTCAGCGTCTCGTTAAAGCCGGCGTGATTGGCATGCGTGTCAAATAACAGCGTACCGTTCCAGTCGAATATAAAAAGCTTTTTGGTCATGAGTCCTTATACAAATCTTCTCCCTCCGGGAGAAGATTTAGATGAGG
>JBEHYB010000103.1:0-6580 GCA_048498395.1 Pseudomonadota bacterium | reverse complement strand
AAGTTGCCGGGCATGGCGGAGACCTTCTACCGTAACCGGGTCGACCAGCATCTCCAGATCGGGCTCTTGACGATGGCGCTTTTGCGCGAAATAGGGCCCGAGAAGCTGCATAGCCGGAAGCTGCGCAGCTTTAACGAAGTCGCTTTCCAGTAAGTATAAAAAAATAGTTAACGTCATCCCGTTGAAAAACGGGATCTTTAAGCCTTTATGGCAGAAGATTCCGGCCTTCGCCGGAATGACAGCTAGGGGGTTAAACCGTCAGGTCGAGGAGGCTGCCGCGGCGATTCCCCTGCAGGGCCGACGGATCGGGCACTCTCGCGTCCGAAAAATCCTGTGACTGGCGGTAGTTCTTGGCAGAGCTGTTGTCGCTCTTGGCCATGCTGCTGCCCGAAGGCTTCGTGCTCTGGAGACGTTCCTGCACGACAGTATCTTCCCGTCCGCCGTTATTGTCGCGGAGAGGAGTGGTTATTGAGGAATTAGGTGTAGTTACTGAGGAGAGAGGCCCCATGCGTGCTTACCCGAAGTAGTTCCCTGAATTTATAGATTGATTCTCAGGATATTACAAAAGCCATTAACAAATGGTTTCGCTTTGATCACATTTTATACAAATTAAAAATTTATTTGCGATATTAAGATTCTATCAAGGTTTCGAGTGCCATACTTAAGATAAGTTACAAAAAACCAATATATAGAGTGTGTGTGGAATGGTCGTACAGGGATGACCGTTCCGAATTTCAATCTCCCGCTGGCGGTGTGAGGAACCAAGACGTGAAACTAGGGGAAATACTAATGACTTGGGGTACGTTGGGTCATTCCAAAGACATCGAGCCTTTGCTCGTTCGTCTCTATGACAGTCATCGCCTGTATCAACTGGCGGAAGATCGCAAGCCTGAAGCGCGTGCTGAATTGTCACATATAGTCTCCGGCCTTCTGGACATGGGTCTGAAGCAGGCGGAGCGCGAACTTATCGCCGATATTCTCATCAACCTGATGCGTCAGGCCGAAACAGATTTACGCCACGCTGTGGCAGAACGCCTTTCAACACTTGCGAATGCGCCGCTGCGCCTTGTGTTGTTTATGGCCCAGGACGAAATAGGCGTTGCAGAAAGCGTTCTGCGCAGCTCGCCGGTTCTCAACGATCTCGATCTTCTCTACATCATTCAATCAAAAGCACCGGAATACTGGCGCGCCATTGCCGCCCGCGAAATGCTCAACGAGCCGGTCGTCGACGCGCTGGCCGATACGCGCGATATCCCGACAGCCTGCACGCTGGCTTCGAACACGCACATCCATCTCAGCCATCACGCCATCGATGTCATGGCCGAGATTGCTGAGACTTCAAAAGACCTCGCGCGTCCGCTTCTGGTGCGCAGTGAAATTCCCGAAACGCTGGCCCGCAAACTCTATGAAATCGTCGGCCGCGAGATGGAGAAAACCATTTCCGCGACATTGCAGAACGAACTGAGCGTTCTGGAATCCGTCAAAGACATTCTCTATGAATTCTCGAGCGACGCGAAAGATATCTATGAGCCGACTTCCGCCATGATCAAGGCGGCGGAGATGTTCGCCGATAAGGGGCAGATGTCATCCGCGCTGATGATGAAAACATTGAAACGCGGCCAGATCCCGTCTTTCGTCGCACAGCTTTCATGCGTTTCGAAAATTCAGCCGCAGAAGATCGTTCATATATTGAGACAGGAAAACGGTCAGGGGCTTGCCGTTATCTGCCGCGCTTTGAACTTCGCGCGCGACGAGTTTATCGGTATCTACCTGATGACGCATAAAATGCGCAATGAAGAAGGCAAGATCAACAATACCGAACTGACGCGCGCCGCGAATTACTTTGATTCACTCAGCGCCGATCAGGCCCAGAAGGTGATAGTTCAGTACCGTTCTTAATTGGATTTAAGCCGCTTTCTTCTTCAACGACAACGCTGCCACGCCGGGCAGCGTTTTGCCTTCCATCCATTCGAGGAACGCGCCGCCGGCGGATGACACATAAGTCATCTTGTCGATCACGCCTGCGTTCTCAAGCGCAGACACGGTATCACCGCCACCTGCGACGCTGATAATCTTGCCGGCCTGCGTTGCCTGCGCGACAGCCTGGGCGAGCATGTTGGTGCCGTTGTCGAAAGGTTTCACTTCGAATACGCCCATGGGGCCGTTCCAGATGACGGTCTTGCAGTTGGCGAGTTTCGTCTTGATGTTCTCGATCGAGCCCATGCCGATATCCACGCCTTCGCGGTCGGACGGGATTTTGTCTGCCGGGAAAATCTCAAACGGCACGCCCTTGCCGAATTCCTTCACGCAGACGCGGTCGGTCGGCAGGACCAGTTCGCATTTGCTGGATTTGGCTTTCTCCATGATCTCAAGCGCCTTGTCTTTCATGTCTTTCTCGCAAAGCGACTGGCCGACTTCGAAACCTTTTGCGTACATGAAGGTATTGGCCATACCACCGCCGAGCACGAGGTAATCAACTTTGGTGACGAGATTGAGGAGCAGGTCGAGCTTCGTCGAGACTTTCGCGCCGCCGACAATCGCCATCACGGGACGCTCGGGCTTGCCAAGCGCCTTGTTAAGCGCGGTCAGCTCTTCCTCCATCAGGAAACCGGCATAGGTCGGCAGGTAATGCGCGACACCTTCGGTTGAAGCATGCGCGCGATGCGCCGCGGAGAAGGCATCGTTCACATAGATGTCGCCAAGTTTTGCCAGTTCGCGCGCGAAGCCCGGATCGTTTGCTTCTTCTTCCGGGTGAAAGCGGACATTTTCCAGCAACAGGATTTCGCCCGGTGTCATCAGCGATCGCTCTTTCATCGCATCAGGGCCGACGCAGTCATGCGCGAATTTCGGTGTGCGGCCCCAGCTTTTCTCAAGCTCGGGGATCAGGAAAGAAAGCGAGAATTCAGGTGTCACGCCTTTCGGACGGCCGTAATGAGAAACGATGATCGTCTTCGCACCCATTTGCGCAAGGAATTCGATAGTGGGTTTCAGTCTGTCGATGCGCGTTGTGTCCGTGACTTCACCTTCCTGAACAGGCACGTTTAAATCCGCGCGCAGGAGGACGAACTTGTTCTTAACGTCGGCGGTTCTCAGGCTTTGAAAATCCATCTTGTACTTCCCTAGGATAGCGTTTTAGCGTTTTCAGTAGCTTCAAGTAATCTTGATCTCATGCTGGGATCAAGAGAAGAATGTCCGGAATCCGGAACAATTACGTAATCTGCCTCCGGCCAGGCCAGGTGCAGCCGGTGGGCGTTGTCGATCGGGCATATAATGTCATAGCGGCCGTGAATAATACAGGCCGGGATGCGCCTTATACGGTCGATGCCGCTCAGCAGGCTTTCGGACACCGGGATGACGTTATTCAGGAAGTAATGCGCTTCGATCTTGGCGGTCGCCAGCGCGTAGTAACGCTGCTCCGGCGTGTTAATGGTTTCGCTGGCCGGGATGAAAGACGAACAGGCGGTTTCATACCCGTTCCAGGCGAGGGCCGCTTCGATCGCGGTCTTGTCGTCGTCATCGGTCAGGCGCTTGTAATAGGCTGCCAGAAGATCGCCGCGCTCGGCTTCGGGGATGAAGTTCGAGAAATCCTCCCAGGCTTCGGGGAAGATCGTCTTCATGCCGTACATGAACCAGTCGACTTCCGTCTGTTCCATCAGAAAGATGCCGCGCAGGATCAGGCTGATACATCGTTCGGGATGACGTATCGCATAGGCGAGCGAGAGCGTGCTGCCCCACGAGCCGCCGAAGAGATGCCAGCGTTTGATGCCGAGCTGTACGCGCAGTTTCTCCATATCGTCGACCAGATGTTCGGTCGTGTTGTTGTGCAGATTGCCGAGCCCATGCGAACGGCCCGCGCCGCGCTGATCGAAGATCACGATGCGGTAGAATTTCGGATCGAAGAAGCGGCGGTGAAGCGGTGTCGCGCCGGCACCGGGACCTCCATGCACGATCAGCATCGGCACGCCGTCCGGGTTGCCGCTTTGCTCCCAATAGAGGGTCTGGTTCTCATCGACTTCCAGAAATCCTTGCGAGTAGGGCGCGATCGCCGGGAAGAGTTCCTTCAGCGGTCTTGGATGTAGCGACGAGGCGGACTGGCCCGTATTTATTCTAGGGGTTTGGTGTGCCGGCATTCTTCTTCACGGGGGCGGGAGGTTCCGGGGCTTTGGGCGCGTCGGCCACGGGCGGTTTCGGCAGGTTGATTGTACGCATGCCGGCGTTGCCGGGCGCAGGTTCCGCGCTTGCGTCAGGCGTTGGCTTGAAAGGCGACATCTCGCCGAGGATTTCGATCTGCTCCGGGTGATCGATCTCGATGAAGTCGCCGTTGTAAGACTGCACCCAGCCGCGCACACGGATTTTGGTATGCGCAAGTTGCAGCGGGTTGATACCGCGCTTGGCGAAAGTGGTGCGCAGGTTCGTCGGAATGCCGACGGTGAAGTCCTGTTTGTAGTCGTTGCCGTAATTGAGGAAGATCATGTTGTTCGTCACAGCCGCCGCCTTTGGTGTGCCTTCGACGATCTCGAACGCGTTCTCATGGCCCGTGACAGTCTCAGGCGTAAGAACCTGCAACTGGCTGTTGGCCCATAAACCCTTCTTGTTGTCGCGCGCATAACTCTCGGCCTTGTACATCTGTTCGGCAAGCTCGGGATTGGACGGTGTGGTGCGCACGCGTGCAAGTCCGGCAGCGAGCATCTCGCCTTCGACCCAGATATGATCCTGTTTGAGCTCGGCCTGCACGACCATCTGGTTCATGCGGTTTAAGCGGCCTTTCTCCTTGTTCTTTGTGACGTAGAGTTTGAGATCCTTGCCTTCGATCAAAAGCCCGAGCGTCTTGCTGGCTTCCAATGTGATATCCGTCTTGCCGGTGATCGCGTTCGGAACCTCGATGCCGCTCAGGGCATAGACGTTCCTGTCGTCGCCCATAAAGGTGACGGGGTCGATGACTTTCATCACCTTGACCGCGACAGTCGATGCTGTCAGTTCCTTGAAGAAAAGCGGGGACACCGTGTCCGACACGTATTTCGTATCGGCATTCGCCTGTGGTAAAAACAGGAGCGTGAAAACGGCGGTCAGAAGACTGAATTTCAGCATAGGGGAAATTTATGGATTATCGAAAATTTTGCAAGGGTTTACGGTATGGCTGGCTGATTTCATCCCTGTTTCTTATGAGTTGCAGCGTAAACCCGGCGACGGGCCGCAACGAGTTTACGGGCCTGATGCCGGCCCAATCCGAGGCCTCGATCGGGGCAAGCCAGCACGGCGAGATCATCAAACAATATGGCGGGCTTTATAGGGACGTAAACGTCGCCGATTATGTCACGGCGATAGGCCGGAAAGTCGCGAAGAATACCGAACGCGCCGATGTAACCTACCAGTTCTTCGTGCTCGACTCGCCGATCGTCAACGCTTTCGCCCTCCCCGGAGGATACGTATATATTACGCGCGGGCTGCTGGCGGTTGCAAATGACGAGGCGGAGCTGGCCGGCGTTCTCGGTCACGAGATCGGCCACATCACCGCGCGCCACCAGGCGGCGCGATATTCGCAAAGCGTGCTGACGAGTTTAGGTACGAATATTCTCTCGGCAGCAGTAGGAAGTGCCGCACTGTCGCAGGCGCTCGATGTCGGCTCCAATCTCTATATCAGTTCCTATTCGCGCGATCAGGAATCCGAAGCGGACAGCCTCGGTATTCGCTATCTGCGCCGCGCGGGCTATGACCCTAAAGCTGTCTCTGATTTCTTAAGCGCCATGGGTCAGTACCAGCAAGCGGAAGCGGCGCGTAACGGCGAAAAAGCCGACCAGCCTGATTTCTTTGCGACGCATCCGCAGACGCAGACGCGCGTCGCTGCCGCCTATGCAGAGGCCGCGAAGTATGAGAAGGGGCCTGATATCAGAAATATGAGTGAATATCTGCGCATCATCGACGGCCTCACTTTCGGCGACAGCCTCGATCAGGGCCTCGTGCGCGGCAATGTCTTCTACCATCCGCAGATGGGTTTCACTTTCACCGCGCCGCGCGGCTATAAAATCCAGAACCGCCCGACGCAGATCGTCGCGTCACGATCGGGCGGCGCGCTGATCGTTGTCGATCACGGCCAGATGCACAGTCCCGATCCATCGAGCTATATCCTCTCCGAATGGCTTGAGGGCAAGAAGGCAGTGACACCGGAAGCGATCACTATCAACGGGCACAGGGCGGCAACGGCTTCGTTCAAGGCGACCCTCAACGGTACGCCGGTCGAAATCCGGCTGGTGGCGATTGAGTGGGGAAGCGGCGAGGTCTACCGAATGCAGTTCGCCATTCCCTCGGATCTGGGCGCGCAAGGAGTCGAGGATCTTAAAACCACGACCTATAGTTTCCGCGAGCTGTCGCGCGCCGAGGCCGATTCCCTGCACCCGCAATCCATCAAGGTTTTGACGGCGGCGGCGGGCGATACGCTGCAAAGCTTCGTCGCGCGGATGCAAGTGGATGAAAACCCGACCGATTATTTCCGCGCGCTGAATGGGCTGAAATCCGGGGAGGGGGTCGTTTCCGGGCGGCAGTATAAGGTCGTGATTCAATAGGTTAGGCGAATTCTATCAGT
>JBEHYB010000102.1:0-6784 GCA_048498395.1 Pseudomonadota bacterium | reverse complement strand
TCATGGAAAATGATGGTGATTTCGGCACCCCGGATCTGCATGAAATTCCACAGATGCGGGCCGATCTCGATTGGATTATCCCGGTCCCACGCGTAAAGGTCGCGCAGTTCTTTCGTATCGGCTGGTTTGCCGTCGACTGTATTGAGGATGATCGTAAAGGGCTGGATCAGAAGGCCGCGATCCGCATATTGGATAGGGAGCGAGAACAGCGTCGATTTGAAATCGAGAACGCTCTCGCCGCGCGTCGAGGTGCCTTCGGGAAACAGGATGATGCTCTTGTCGCGTTCGATCATGCTCTGGATATTATTGCGGACCTTGGAGGCTTGTCCTGATGAACGGCTGATGAAAGCGGTCTGCTGCATGCGGCAGAGCAGGCTGATGCCCGGCCAGCCGGCGAGATCGTCTTTCGCGACGAATGAAGCGCGGATCATGCTGCCCAATGCAAAGATGTCGAAATGCGACAGATGGTTTCCGACAAAGAAAACCTGACGGTCGGATACGGGCTTGCCGATAGTTTTGATGCTGAGACGGAAGACGACGATGGCGACTTTATGCCAGAGCTGAGGGATATAATAAGTCGCTTTGCCTTGCGTGAATTTGAGCAGGACGACCTGAAAGGGAATGGTCACGAGTGACAGAACAATCAGGCAGAATAATTTAAACCCAGCAATAACTTTACGCATCAGGAAATAACTTCACTATCTCTCTTGGTCTCCGGCACAAGTCCGGCCAGAGCGGTTGATTTCGGAATAGGTCGCTTGTTCTCACGCTCCCAGTGTTTCAGGTATTTTTCAGACAGAAGATGCGTCGGCATCACGATGCAGACATCGACCGTATTGAACTGGTGATCGATATAGGCACCGTCGCCGATCATGCAGCCGACGCGCAGATAGCCTTTGATCAGGGCGGGAAGAGCATGAAAAATTTCTTTCGCGTCGAGATCTTCTTTTTTGTGGAAGTTCATGTTGACGCAGCGTCCCGGCAGTCCGGTCGGGCAGAGCATCGGCGGTGCTTTATGATAGTGGTAGAGATAGGAAAGCTGTTTCTGGATCGCGTCGACATCCGTGCCGTTAAAGCTCGCGCAGCCGAACATAAGATCGATATTGTGATCCGTCACATAAGACGTAATGCCCTGCCACATGCGCTGGAGCATCTGGCGCGTACGGTATTCTGGGAGAATGCAGGAGCGGCCGAGCTCGAGCAGTTTGCCGCCGCAGGTCAGGAACGGCATGATGTCGAATTCACCGCTGGTATAGAAATTCTGTCCTGAAGGAATGCGGTCCTGGCGGATCATGCGGTAGGTTCCGACAATCCTGTCCGCGCCGGTCCCGCGCAGGGGGTCGATGACGATCAGGTGGTCTGCCATGTCGTCATATTTATCAAAGTCCCGTTTCTCCGTCGCCGCCGTATTGGTCGGGATGGCACCGCATTCTTCGTAGAAAACCTTATAACGAAGCTTTTGTGCGGCGAAGATTTCTTCTTGTGTTTCTGCGAGACGGACGGATACGGTTTCGGCGATAAGTCCGGGGGATGCGATCTGCTCTAACATAAGCCCTTTACAGCCTGACCGTTGGGAACATATTCATTTCTGGCTCAGGCAAAGCGATCCTAAGCCTTGTAGTCAAGGGGTCAAGCATACATTTCGCATCGCAATAAACGATCAACTGCTATTTTACAAGAATTATATGGTCGGCTTCGAATAGCCTGCCATCCGAAGCGACGGAGTGGCGAAGGATGGCGTTCCCGATGTGATTCGAACACACGGCCTGCGGTTTAGGAAACCGACGCTCTATCCACCTGAGCTACGGGAACTTTTGTAATTTTATTAGCGAATGAAGATCTGAACTTCGCTGCTCGTCACGTCCGCGCTGGCGGCTGTCGAGATGTCGATCTGATCGTTCGTCACTCCCATTTCAGTCATGCTGCGCAGGACTTTCTCGGCATTGCGGCGGGCCTTGGAGCTTTCGATCGCAAGTTGTGCCGTGTTGCCGACGCTTGGGTGAACGGCGACGATTTCATAGTGAGCGTTCGGATATTTCGCCATCGCTTCGTTCATGCCCATATACAGCGCTTGCTGATAGTTCACGTCAGGACGGTCGAAACGGATTTTAGCCAGCGGGCGCGGATTGCTTGGCGCAGGAGGCGCTGCGGGTGTTGCGGCTTGCGCTTGCTGAAGGATATTTGTCTCTTTTGCGACAGAGGAGAATGGGCGGTTTGCCAGGCTCTTGCCATACAGGTCGCCGTTCGAAACAGCGAGTGACAGCGTACGCAGGTTGTTGCGTTCCGTCGTCAGGTAAGCACCGGTTCTTGAAACGTCATCGCTGATGTTGTTTTGCAGGCGATCGATAACGGTGATCGTGTTATTCACGCTGTCTTCCATCTGGGCGAGAAGAACATGGTCTTCTTCAACCGCACCTGAAAGACCGTAGGCCGAGCGAACGCCTTCGAGCATGAAAGAGGCGGTCGATGCGGAATTCGCGGCTTCGATAGAAAGATCGTTCAGGCGCTGGGCATTGTTATCAAGCTGGTCGAGGCTTGACTGCGCGGTGCTCAGGCGTTGCAGCAGGCGCGGGTTGCCCGGTGTCGTGCCGGATTGAAGCTGCGTGTTGATCGTCGCGACGCTGGCATAGTATTCGGCGGCGACTGTCTGATTTGTTTTTTGCAATGTCAGCAGTTTTTGCGAGATTGTGCCGACGCTCGATTGCAGGTTTGTCAGGTCGTGCTGGATTTCATTGATCTTGCGGGAAACCATTGTGTTGCCCGGCTCATAATAAGAACCCATCAACTGGTTTGGCGTAATAATAGGGCTCGCGCTCGGCTGGGAATAAACCTGGCTCGCAAGGGAGGCCGGCAGCGGGTCGTTGCTGATAATAAGGGCAGGGGTGCGCGCAGAAGCCGTCTGTACGGTCGCCAAAATCAAAACCGGGATCGATGCCGCCAGAAACAGGGGTGCCCAGGAACGGGGTGATTTGAACATCTTGATTATCTCTCTGTAAACTTCCGCAGGCGGAATCACTATATATCTCTGTAACTTATGGAATTGTGGCCTTTAAATGTCAAGCTGCATATGGCGTTATTCCACCTACTTAATGGTCTGATCCTCAAAATGATAAGACTCTGAAAAAACAATGTTTTTTTACTTGCATCTCAAGGCGGCTTCGCATAGTTTCTGGCGACTTTTTCAAAAAGTATGCGCGCCCGTAGCTCAACTGGATAGAGCACCTGACTACGGATCAGGAGGTTAGGAGTTCGAACCTCTTCGGGCGCGCCATTTATGAAGGACAATGACCGTGCCTCTAAATAAATCCCTGGCAATCATCGGCGTTGGCGCTTTCGGCGAATTTACCCTTAAACACCTGACCCCTTACTTTAAAACAACCATTCACGACCCCAAACGGGACATCTCCCATCTGGTTAATACTTATAATGTCGAGATTTCAGATCTTAAGACGGCCTGTCAGAGCGATATTATCGTCATCGCCGTGCCGGTTCGCGAGATAGAAGGGGTCGTTAACCAGATCAAGGGTTATCTGCGCCCGGGCCAATTGGTGATGGATGTGGCATCGGTCAAATGCCTGCCGACCGAGATTCTAAGCCGGAATATCCCTGAAGGTATAGATCTGGTCAGCGTTCACCCGCTATTCGGGCCGCAGAGCGGACGTTTTGGCATTCATGGACAAAATATCGCCGTCGTGAATGTCCGCGGCGATCGCGCCAAATGCGTGGAAGATTTCCTCAAGAATCGTCTCGATCTCACAGTCATGAGCACGACCGCCGAAGAACATGACATGCAGATGGCATATGTGCAGGGGCTCACTCACATGATCGCGCGTGTCTTCCAGAAAATCGACAAGCCTGAAATCGTGCAGGAAACGAAAACATTTTCGTTGCTGCGTCAGGCCGTCGATATCGTCAAGGATGACAGCGATGAATTGTTCCACGCGATTCAGCGCGACAATCCGTTCGTCGAGAAAAGCAAGCAGGGCTTCTTCGACGCTGTGCGCGAGCTTGAAGCAAGCCTTCACGCAATCAAAACTTCACAGAAAAAATAAGATCAGTCTTCGAGACTTAATTCACTGCCGGCCGTTTGGCTTTTCGGCATATCGGTCGCGACATCAAGCACGATATTGAATTCCGAAATATCCAGGCTCTTGCGCGCTTTCTTTGGCAGGATGATTTTATGTTCGATGCAATATTCAATCAGCGCCGAGCTGATGAAATCCGCCGTCAGGTTGAAGTATTTATGCTCAAGCGTATTCGCGTCGAAGAACGTCACGATGACCGAGCGCGGTTTCTGTTCGATGTTGTATTGCTGCTGAACCGGATTTTCATGTTTCTTCATGGAATGGAATTCATATTCTGAATTTCCGCCGAAGCTGGCTTTGATGATTTTTCCCGAAGGGAAGGCCATGTTGAATTTCTTGCCATAATTAATCAGCGCATCAGTTGATTCATTATGTGAAAAAACTATTCTTCTTAGTTCATGGGCCATGGATCTGAAAACCTTCTCCTGCTCTTAGTATAGAGGGATATGAGCTGATCATAAATAAAGAATTGTTAATATTTAAGAGATATCCTGTGAAGGCGGTTCATCCGCTGTTCATCCTGTGTAACCGATTCCACGCTTTTAAAATCAAGTGAGCTAAATGGAAGAAATTATTGATTTTACTGGAAGTAATGCCCAGGCGAGCCAGAAAAAAGGCCCGCGCGAAGCGGCGAATGCTTCTTCCAATGAGCTTGTACGAAGCGGGGCCGGGTTACAAAAGGTTCAGGACGACTTTGGCGGCGATGCCAAGGGACGTATCGGTGATCGTCTGGTCTCGCTCGGCATTATCACGCCCGACCAGCTCAATGTCGCCCTCACAGAAAAAAGAATTTCCGGAAAAATGCTCGGCCAGGTCCTGGTCGATCTCGGCTTTATCAATGAAACGACTTTGTCGAAATTCCTGGCGGAAGCCTCGGGTTTCGAGGTCTTTGATCCGAAGAACACAATTTTTGACGGCGATGCTTTGTCGCTGATTAAAAAAGATGATGCGGTGAAACTCGGAGTTCTTCCCGTGTCGCTTCAGGACAACCAGATGACGGTCGCGCTTGTCGATCCTTATGACGTGGTCGCGATCGATAGTCTGCGCCGCATCCTGCCAAAAGGCACGATCATCAAGTCTCTCGTGACGACGCCGACCACACTCGATGAAGCAATCGATGCCGCTTACGGTTACTCCAGTTCGATCGGCGATATTTTGCAGGAGCTTGAAAAAGAAGGTTCCGAAGATGTCAGCAAGATCCGTGAGAATTACGCATACCAGCATCCGATCGTCCGTCTTGTAAACGCGCTGGTCTTTGATGCGGTCAAGCTCGGCGTGTCCGATTTGCACTTTGAGCCTGAAGAAAATTTCGTGCGTCTGCGCTATCGTCTCGACGGTGTCTTGTATACCGCGCAGATCCTGCACAAGCGCCTGTGGAGCGGGGTTTCCCAGCGTATCAAAATCATGTCCCACTTGAACATCGCCGATAAAATGTCGGCGCAGGACGGTCGCTTTAATCTCAATGTTGGCGGACGTGAGGCGGACTTCCGCGTGTCGTCATTGCCGACTGTGTGGGGCGAAAATATCGTTCTTCGCGTTCTCGACAAGAGTCAGAATATCATGCCGCTCGAGAAGCTCGGTTTCAGCCCGGTCAATCTCCAGCGCATTAAGACGGCGCAAAGCAAGCCCGAAGGAATTATCATCGTCACCGGCCCGACTGGTTCGGGTAAGAGTACGTCCCTGTATTCGATGATCAACGCGATCAACGATGTCGAAGTGAATATCCAGACTCTCGAGGATCCGGTTGAATATTCCCTGCCGATGATCCGCCAGACCCACGTCAGGGAAGGCGTTCTTGATTTCGCGGACGGTATTCGCGCGCTGCTGCGTCAGGATCCGGACATTATCTTTATCGGTGAGATCCGTGACGGGGTTACGGGTGAGATGGCGTTGAAGGCCTCGATGACCGGTCACCAGGTTTATCGATGTGGGCTTCGGCAAGACCGAAGTCGCGTTGCGCGCAGCCTTCGTGACCGTGCAGGCAGGCAAGCAGGTGGCCGTACTCGTGCCCACCACATTGCTGGCGCAGCAGCACTACCAGACCTTCGCCGACCGCTTTGCGGACTGGCCCGTGCGCGTCGAGTCGCTGTCCCGCTTCCGCACTACCGCGCAGATGCAGGAAGTGCTCAAAGGCCTCGGCACCGGCCAGGTCGATGTCGTCGTGGGTACGCACCGGCTGCTGCAATCGGGACTCGAGTTCAGGAACCTCGGGCTCCTGATCATCGATGAAGAGCACCGGTTCGGAGTCAAGGACAAAGAGAAACTGAAGGCGTTGCGGGCCGATGTTGACGTACTGACCCTCACTGCCACCCCCATCCCCCGTACCCTCAACATGGCGATGGGTGGATTGCGCGACCTCTCGCTCATCACGACGCCACCGCCGTCGCGGCTCTCGATCAAGACCTTCGTCTCGCGCTGGGATCCGGCGCTGGTGCGTGAAGCCTGCCTGCGCGAGATCCGTCGCGGCGGACAGATCTACTATGTCCACAACAGCGTGGAGACCATCGAGAAGACGGCGCAAGCCCTGTCGGAGCTCCTGCCGGAAGCCCGTATTGCCGTCGGCCATGGGCAGATGCGGGAGCGCGAACTCGAACAGATCATGCTCGACTTCTACCACCAGCGCTGCAACCTGCTCCTGTGTACAACGATCGTCGAAAGCGGCATCGATGTGCCCGCTGCGAACACCATCATCATCGACC
>JBEHYB010000101.1:0-7056 GCA_048498395.1 Pseudomonadota bacterium | reverse complement strand
CTGTCGCGCCAGTTATACGGGCTTACCATCGCCTCCGAACGTCCGGGCCATCATATGCGTGAAGTCTGGCATCCGCTCGGTCCTGTCGCCGTTATTTCCGCTTTTAATTTCCCCGTGGCGGTGTGGTGCTGGAACGCCGCGCTCGCTTTTATCTGTGGCGATAGCGTGATCTGGAAGCCGTCCGAGAAAACGCCGCTGACTTCGCTCGCCTGTCAGTCCCTGTTTTTACGCGCGCAGGAAATCTTTCGCGCTAATGGCAATAAAACGCCCGAGAATTTATCGCAAGTTTTGATCGGCGAACGTGATATCGGCGAAGCGCTGACAGCGCATCCTTCAATTCCACTTGTGTCCGCCACCGGCAGCACGCGTATGGGGCGCGCGGTCGGTGAAGTCGTCGCGAAACGTCTGGCGCGCTCGCTGCTTGAGCTTGGCGGCAATAACGCGATGATCGTCACGCCGTCGGCCGATCTCGATATGGCCGTGCGGGCGATATTGTTCGGCGCGGTCGGTACGGCGGGGCAACGTTGCACCAGTCTTCGCCGCCTGATCGTTCATGACAGCATTGCAGGCAAATTGTTGCCGTCTCTTGTGAAGGCGTATGAATCGCTTCCCATCGGCAGTCCGCTCGAGGCCGCGACGCTTGTCGGGCCGCTGATCGACAAACAGGCGCATACGGCGATGGAACGCGCGCTTGAGCATGCGCGAAAGCAGGGCGGGGAGATACTCACCGGCGGTACGCGCGTTGAAAGCGATGGCGGCTATTATATGCGCCCGGCCATCGTGCGTATGAAAGAGCAATCCGATATTGTTCGTGAAGAAACTTTCGCGCCGATCCTGTATGTGCTCACCTACGATACGCTCGATAACGCGATTAAAATACAGAACGACGTGCCGCAGGGCCTGTCTTCCTGTATCTTCACGACAGATATGCGCGAGAGCGAATATTTTCTCTCGGCCTCGGGCAGCGATTGCGGGATTGCAAATGTGAATATCGGCACCAGCGGTGCTGAAATCGGCGGCGCGTTCGGTGGTGAAAAAGAAACCGGCGGCGGGCGCGAAAGCGGTTCCGATTCATGGCGTAACTACATGCGTCGCCAGACGCAGACGGTCAATTACTCGTCGAACCTGCCGTTAGCGCAGGGCGTGAAGTTTACGGTTTAATTACACGCACCCTTCGTCATACCGGCGAAGGCCGGTATCCAGTACAAATAACGTGCGGCTCCGCCGCGCATGTCCTGCTGGATCCCGGATCAGCGTTCGTTACACTCACTTGTCCGGGATGACGATCGATAAAACATTTAATAAATTCGCATCTTCTTATGTTGCGTTAACACACAATTAACTTCCCTAGTGTCATAATTAATGAATGGTGTGCAGTTACTTATCCGATTCTCCCTGAAAAATTTGGTCTTTTTTGACCTGCCGACTCCACTCGACAGGTCGTAAACGATTGTTTTTCCAATGAAGCGGATTTTCTGAAACGTCTTAACGAAAAATTTAGGGCAATTCAGGGCTCATGCTGTTACCATTTTATCATTCAAGCATTTAGAAAAAAGGAGATACCAATGAGCCTTACTCTTCGTTCATCTGTTCCTGCGTCACGTCTTGAAGCTTTATTGTCCAGAAAGGCCGCGCTCGAAGCAGAATTGCAGGAAGAGCAGAGGAATTATTCATCGCCTGATCATAAAATTACAGAACTAAAAAGAAAAAAGCTCTACCTCAATGACGAGATAGAAAGCATCCGCCGGGCTTCATAGCCATACGGCAGCAATAAAAAGGCCGGTACGGATTATCTCCGCACCGGCTTTTTTGTGTCTTTATTTTGAGCCCCTTAATTCGAGCCTGAACCCGATGATCCCGAACCTTTGAAGAAGTTCGAGAAGTCGAAGCCGCCTTTTTTGCTGTCTTCGTTTGCGGCAGGTGTTTCTTCGGCCTGCTTGTTCAGCTCGGCAATACGCTTCGCTTGTTCTGCATCCGGATCCTTGCCTTGCGCTTTCAGACCCTTGCGTGAAGCCTTGTCGAGTTCCTGATAAGTGCACAGGCCGATTTCGGCAGGGTGACGCGGGCGCAAATTCGCCGAGTTCGGGTGAGAGCGGTCACGCACGGCCTGAATGGTCGGCTTCGTGGTGCCGACAAGTTTGCAGATCTGCGCGTCGCTGATTTCCGGGTGTGTTTTGAGAATATAGGCGATCGCGTCCGGCTTGTCGTTGCGGCGGGACACAGGCGTATAGCGCGGGCCTTTCGAGCGTTGCTTGACGGATGGCAACTCGTCCTTGCTGATTTTCAGGCGGTTGTCGGCATCTTTTTCGCAGCGTGCGATTTCCTCGAGCGTAAGTTCGCCGTTCTTGATCGGGTCTTCGCCGATAATGCCGCGTCCGACTTCTTCGTCGGCCAGCGCCTGGACTTCGATCGCGTGCAGGCCGGTGAAATCACCGATCTGGTCGAAAGTGAGGCCGGTATTGTCGATCAACCAGACGGCGGTTGCTTTCGGCTTCATCGGTTTGTCTTGTGGAAGTATCGCAGCCATTTTTTAGCTCCTTCAATTCAAATAAATTTTTCCTCCTGTCGATCTGCTTTTTTCGCGGATCGCCATGGTTGTAATTTTAACCATGTTTGGGAATAGGACCTTTATAGAGGGTTTAAAGGGGTAATTCCAGCTTTTTATGCGCGGGGCCGGTTTTTACAGAAATGCCCCATTTTTCAGTAATTTCATAGCTTTGATCGGTTGTCTTTCGGGCGCGCGCGGCCTATTTTGTCTCCCATGTTTGACGATGAGCTTGACCCGCGCACAAAGAAGAAAGTCCTGAAGCCTCTCGATAATTATTCGATCGAGGAGCTTGGGGAATATATCGAAAACCTCAAATCTGAAATCGAGCGGGCCAAGGGTGAAATCGTCAAAAAAGAAGCGCATAAAAACGCGGCCTCATCATTCTTCAAAACCAAATAGGAGTTTCCCATGCCATTAAAAGGTAAAGTCGCCCTCATTACGGGATCAACAAGCGGTATCGGCCTTGGCATTGCGCAGGTTCTCGCCTCGAAAGGCTGTAACATCGTGATCAACGGTTTTGGCGACGCGGCGGCGATTGAAACCGAACGCGCAGGCATTGAAAAGAATTACGGCGTGAAATGTATTTTCCTCTCCGCCGATATTTCGAAATATGACTCGGTCGCCGGCATGGTCGCCGAAGCTGAAAAACAGATGGGGGCCATCGATATTCTGGTCAATAACGCGGGCATCCAGTTCGTCGCCAAGATCGAGGATTTCCCGATCGAGAAATGGCAGGCCGTTATCGATACCAATATGTCGGGCGTATTCTACGGCGTGAAAGCCGCGCTGCCGGGTATGCGCAAACGCGGCTTTGGCCGTATCATCAATATAGCTTCGGCGCACGGACTTGTCGCGTCGGCTGACAAGTCAGCCTATGTCGCGGCCAAGCACGGTGTCGTGGGCCTCAGTAAGGTTATCGCTTTGGAAACGGGCGATGTCGATGTCACCTGTAATGCCATTTGCCCGGGCTGGGTGCTGACGCCTCTCGTTCAGAAACAGATCGACGACAAGGCTGCGAAGGAAGGCCATACGTCCGAGCAGGTCGCCAATGAAATGCTTTCCGAGAAACAGGCCAAGCTGCGCTTTACCAAGCCTGAGGAAATCGGCGAAATGGTGGCTTATCTGGCATCAGATGCCGCGACAAACGTCACCGGCACGACATTTTCTATTGATGGCGGCTGGACGGCGGGTTAATAATCCTCATCACCCCCATTCATCAGGAAATCCGCTATGCGTATCGAAGAAGATCTCAAGCTCGATTACAAAGACGTGCTTATTCGCCCGAAGCGTTCGACGCTCTCGAGCCGCAAGGATGTCGATATCAGCCGCGAATATAAATTCCGCTGGAGCGGCGATACCTTCAAGGGCGTGCCGATCATCGCCGCCAATATGGACGGGGTGGGGACTTTCGAAATGGCGAAAGCCTTCAAACGTGACGGCAACGGCCTGACGGTGGCGCTGACCAAGCATTATCCCGAAGCCGATCTCGCAAATTTCTTTATCAAGAACGGCTCTGCTTCGGTCTGGTACAGTGTCGGCACGGTGGAGCGCGACCTGACCAAGCTCAAGGCCATTCTCGCCAATAAGAAAATTCCGAAAAATTCGCGTATCAATAAAATCTGCATCGATGTCGCCAATGGCTACAGCGAGGCTTTCACCGACTTTCTGAAACGCGCGCGCGATAAATATCCGGACATGACCATCATGGCCGGCAACGTCGTGACCGGCGAAATGACCGAAGAGCTTATTCTTTCCGGCGCGGATGTCGTCAAGGTCGGTATCGGTCCCGGCAGTGTCTGCACGACGCGCAAAATGACGGGGGTCGGCTATCCGCAATTATCGGCGGTGATCGAATGCGCGGATGCGGCGCACGGGCTCGGCGGTTTCGTTTGCGCCGATGGCGGCTGCACGGTGCCGGGCGATATCGCGAAAGCCTTCGGCGCAGGGGCGGACTTCGTGATGCTCGGGGGCATGTTTGCCGGGCACGACCAGTCTGAACTCGAAGTCATCGAAGAGCGCGGCGAGAAATACCTGACCTTCTACGGTATGAGCAGCACGACCGCGATGAAGAAACATTCGGGCGGTGTCGCCGAATATCGCGCGAGCGAAGGCAAGACCGTGAAGATCAAATACCGTGGCGATATCTCGCAGGCCCTGCAGGACATACTCGGCGGGCTTCGCTCGGCCTGTACGTATGTCGGGGCCAAGCGTCTGAAAGAACTGTCGAAACGCACGACTTTCATTCGCGTAACCCAGCAGATTAACAACATTTTCGGAAGCGATTGACCGCACCGTCTCAAATGGCTAGTGTGAACGATCAATCACAAAGGTTAAACATATTATGGATGAAATAGAAACGCGTCTCAAAGAGACATCAGAAAACTGCATCAAGGCTTATGAAGGCTGGAGCAACCAGAAGAAAAATCCGGAAGCCCGTGAGAAACTTCAGGAAACGATGCATGAGCTGCGTAAAGTAGCGGCCCGTCTTGAAATCGAGATCGCGATCTCCGAGCGTGAAGATATGACGCAACGCCCGATTCCAATTCCACCACACCGTTCTTCAAGTCGCCGCAGCGGCGGTCTGCCGGATTTCATCAATCCGAACAGTGGTGATGACGATAATGCCGGTAATGTTTCCGAAGTCTCCGGCAATAACGATCGCCCGCAAAATCATGCCCGTCCTCAACGTCAGGGCGGCGGTGGCGGCGGTCAGGGTGGATTTCAGCGTCGTCCGATGCGTCGTCCGCAAGGCGGCGGCGGTCAAGGTGGCGGCGAAGAGTAAATCTTCCCCGCTATATAAAGGATTTAAAAGTTATCGCGCTTCTGTCTCAGGAGCGCGAAATTTTTTGCGTCTGGCGCGCGCAGGAAAAGATTGGTTTTCAGCTCGGTTTCAAGCGAAACCGGCAGGGTTGGGCGTGATCTCATGCGCATTTCCTCGACCTTGTCCATGCGCGCAAGGATGTCGGCATTCTCCGGTTCGATCGACAGGCCGAACTCGCCGTTATGCTTTGTGTATTCATGACCGCAATAGATCATCGTCGCGCCCGGCAGCGTTTTGAGTTTCTGCAGCGAGTTATACATTTGGTCGGGCGTGCCTTCGAACAGCCTGCCGCAGCCCATCGAGAACAGCGTATCGCCGGTAAAGATGGCGTGCAGGCTTTCGAAATAGAAACACAGGTGGTTAAGCGTATGCCCCGGCGTTTCAAGGCACAGGAAAGTAAAATCGCCGAGCGTGACGGCTTCATTGTCCCACAGATATTCATCGACACCGCCTATACGGTCACGGTCTTTCTCGGGCGCGTAGACCTGCAATTGCGGGTAGCGTTTTTTCAGCTTGCCGATACCGGCGATATGGTCGTCGTGATGATGGGTGATAATCAGGTATAAAGGGGTCAGGTTTTGTTTCGCCAGGAAATCAATGACCGGTTCGGCTTCGCCGCAATCGACAATCAGGGCGTTCCTGCCGTTTTGAAGAACGTAAGTGTAGTTGTCTTCTAACGTCGGAACGATGTGAATGCCGGTCATTCGAGGAACTCTGCCATGCTGTGCCTGGCGCTGCCGCGACGCAGGGGTTGCGGCTGGCTGGCATGCGGCGACCAGCCGATCAGGAAGATGACTTCGAAACTGGCGGTGACGCGCGCGTCGTCCTCACGATAATTGTTTTGATAATATTCGGCAGCGCGGGCGAAGAAGCCAGGCGCGGTGAATGTCTTGCGGCGGGCGGCAAGGACATTGGCTTCTCCCATACCGCGCAGGTCGGCCATCAGGTTGAACATGGTCAGGTAAGACACGCGGATGATTTCTGAATCGACGACGGGCAGGGCAAACCCCGCGCGCTGGAGCAGGGCTCCCATCTCGCGCGTATCGGCGAACGGAGCCACGCGGGGGCTCGCGCCCGAGGTCATGGCAACCTCTGTCTGCATCAATGCATCCCGCAGCTCGTACAATGTCTCACCGCCGAGCAGGCAGCCGATAAACAGCCCGTCGGGCTTCAGAATCGTTTTGATCTGGGCGAGGGTACCCGGCAGGTCGTTGACCGTGTGCAGGTCGAGGATCGAGACGACGAGATCGGCTGAATTGGCTTTGAAGGGTGGAAGTTCGCTATCGGCGATAATGTCTCCCTGCGCAAGGTCGCTGACGGCAAGGAAATCTATTTTTTTGAGTGACTGAAGCTCTTGGCAAAAATCGGCGGGCAAGCGGTTACCCAGGCAGATGGCGAGAGGAAAATCTTTCTTGATGTCGCGCAGGCGATCGAGAACCTGTTTCCCGGCCCAGTCGTAAAGGAAAGAATGCGCTGAAAAATTCTTTCGCGCGCGCGCCCTTTGTTGGCGCAGATGCTCTCGGTTGAAAACGGTAATGTCTGACATTCGAATAATATAGGGGAGGGGATATAAAAAGTCTCGCAAGCTTTTAAAAGTGTGGCTGCTTTCCCCGCGAAAGCGGGGATCTTTTTAAAAGCATAAAAGGGAGATCCCCGCTTTCAGCTTGTAGATCGTAGCGAAGCCCCG
>JBEHYB010000100.1:0-7099 GCA_048498395.1 Pseudomonadota bacterium | reverse complement strand
CTCCTCGCTGTCAAACATGTCGAAAAAGCCATCGTCATCC
Organism: Pseudomonadota bacterium; assembly: GCA_048498395.1. Taxonomy (GTDB): domain Bacteria; phylum Pseudomonadota; class Alphaproteobacteria; order Micavibrionales; family Micavibrionaceae; genus Micavibrio_B. The sequence continues at coordinate 7,059 of JBEHYB010000100.1, read as the reverse complement.
TGACGGCCGAACGCGAAGCGCCGCAACCTGCAACAGGCAAGAAGACCATCGAGAAACTCGATCTGCCCCATCTCAGGAAAATCATCGCCGTTGCCTCCGGCAAGGGCGGTGTCGGTAAATCGACCGTTGCGGCCAATATTGCCGTTGCGCTGGCGGCAAGTGGCAAACGCGTCGGATTGCTCGATGCCGATATATATGGCCCCTCCGTGCCGCGCCTCATGGGATTGCAAAACCACAAGCCGGAGACGAACGAGAACGGCAAGCTGATCCCGCATGAGAAATATGGCATCAAGATGATGTCGATGGGTTTCCTGGTCGCCGAGGAATCTCCGATGATCTGGCGCGGCCCCATGATCCAGACGGCGCTCGCGCAACTGCTGCGCGATGTCGCGTGGGGCGAACTGGATGTACTGGTGATCGATCTGCCGCCGGGAACGGGCGATGCGCAACTGACTCTCGCGCAGAAAGTGCCGGTGACGGGCGCGGTGATCGTCTCGACACCGCAGGACCTCGCGCTGATCGATGCGCGCAAGGCGATCGAGATGTTCCGCAAGCTGAATGTGCCGATCCTCGGTGTGGTTGAGAACATGTCCTATCATGTCTGCACGAATTGCGGGCATGAAGATCATATCTTCGGTCATGGCGGCGCGAAGCAGGAAGCCGAAAAACAGGGCTGCGATTTCCTTGGCGAGATCCCGCTGAACGGCGAGATCCGCCGCCTGTCGGACGAGGGCACGCCGGTCGCGTTAAGCAATTCCGATTCCGCAGCTGTTTACAGAAATATAGCCCTGTCAGTGCTAGCTCGAATTTGATTGCATAAATTTTCGAAAGAGAGCTACTCTTTTACTCATACAAGAAAATGAGTAGAACATGGGCAGAGCTAAACAAGACTTCGCATCTTCAAAAGATGCCAAGACCATTCCGTTTCCAAACCTCAATCCAAGTTTCAAAGACTGGATCGATGTTTATGACACCATCGTTGGTATGGCTGTAAAATCCAAAGACAAGGCTTTCGAAGGCGCGGTCTATAAAATCGTCCTCAAGAATTACGATCTGCGCGTGGCGATCGCCGAAATGCGCGGCACCGAATTCCTGCTCGCCGACTTCAAGAAAGTCACGGTGGCGGATATTCTCAAATACGGCAACCGCGCGTCGCTGCTGATGGATAGCGTTATTACGGAGACGAAGGCTTTGTTGCAGCCGGCGCGGTTCGGTCAGGAATTTGTCGATAAATCGCTGGAAATGTTCTCAGCTCTTCCAAAAATCAAACGTGCTCCCAAGCCTGGCGCAGCACCGACAGCGGAAGCCGTCTAGTTATATTCTCTCAAGCGTCTGGAATTTGAAATCGACGGGGTCCGAAAATTTCTCTTCGTCCGTGATTTTCCACTCAGCCAGATCAAGTGCGGGGAACCATGCATCGCCTTCGAAGTCTTTCTCAATCACTGTGAGATAGATACGATCGGCGATCGGCAGGGTTTGCTTGAAAATCGCATCGCCGCCGATGCACATGATTTCCTGATCCGGATATTTGGCGGCCGTTTCTTCGAAGGCGGTTTTCAGATCACTATAGACTTCAACGCCCGGATAGGAATAGCCGGAGCGGCTGATGACGATATTCGGACGGTCGGGCAATGGCTTCTTGTTACGCGAGAGGATCGATTCAAACGTCTTCCTTCCCATCACGACCGGCTTGCCTGTAGTCAATGTTCTGAAACGTTTCAGGTCGGCGGGGATGTGCCAGGGCAGATCGTTGTTAACCCCGATGACACGATTTTGCGCCATGGCGACGACAAGAGAAATGGTCATCTCTAGACCGCCACAGCCGCTTTGATATGCGGATGCGGATCGTAGCCGATCAGTTCGAAGTCCTCGAATTTGAAATCGAAGATGCTGGTGATATGCGGATTGAGATGCATGTCAGGCAGCTTGCGGAAATCGCGGGTGAGCTGCAATTGTGCCTGTTCGATATGGTTCGAGTAGAGATGCGCATCGCCCAGCGTATGCACGAAATCGCCCGGCTGCAGCGAGCAGACCTGCGCCATCATCAATGTCAGCAAAGCGTAGGACGCGATATTGAACGGCACGCCGAGGAAAATATCGGCGGAGCGCTGGTAGAGCTGGCAGGAAAGTTTTCCGTCGGCGACATAGAACTGGAAAAAGCAATGGCAGGGCGGCAGCGCCATCTTGCCGATTTCGGCGACGTTCCACGCCGAGACGATCAGGCGGCGCGAGTCAGGATTGGTCTTGATCTGGTGCACGAGGTTCGAGATCTGGTCGATGTGATGGCCGTCAGGTGTCGGCCAGCTGCGCCATTGCGAGCCGTAGACAGGACCGAGATTGCCATCTGCATCCGCCCATTCATTCCAGATCGAGACACCATTGTCGGTCAGGTACTTGATATTGGTGTCGCCGGTGAGGAACCACAGCAATTCATGGATGATGGATTTCGTATGCACCTTCTTGGTGGTCAGGAGCGGAAAACCTTTGGAGAGGTCGAAACGCATCTGGTGTCCGAATACGCTGAGCGTCCCGGTGCCGGTTCTGTCTTCTTTTTTGGTACCGGTCTCAAGAACGCGGCGCATTAAATCGTGATATTGTTCCATGGCTGAATTCTTTCATGCGGGGCCCGGGATGGCAAGTTTCTGTCGGGCCTTGTCCCCTCGAAAAGTAGTCCCGCCCGGGAGAGCTATCAGTTTGTTCGGCGTTTTTGAGTGGTTTTTGCCACATTTTTGTCATGCCGGTGAAAATCGGCATCCAGTTGGTACGACGCATCTGGATACCGGCTTTCGCCGGTATGACGGGAGTAGAGTGGGTAAATACGGTATAATAGGATTAAATTCCTCATTGAGCAAGTAAAATATTATTGACATAATTATACACCCTCTATAAATTCGCCCCCATGCTAAATCAGATTTTTGCAGACAGCCTTGAAGGCAAACGCGTCTATGTAAGTGACGTTGACGGGACCCTGATCAAGGTCGGGGCCGCCAATTTCAATGACGCGCTTTTTGATTTCCTGATCGAGGCCAAGCAGGCCGGTCATGCGGTTTTTATCGCCTCAGCGGCGGAAGGTGGCTCGACCGGCATGTTGCTGAAACTGCAGCTTAAAAAACGCGGCCTGCCAGAGACATTTTTTAATATCGATCATCCGGAGGTAGATCCCGCCCAGATGCCGATTCTGGATAAGGCTGCACTCGCGGATATCCTGAAAGATCTCGGCCACTCAAAAGTGGATTATGTTTTTGAAAATGAGAGTGTCAATTACCTGCGCGATATTCCTTATGGTGCGCATATAGATCCGCGCATTTTCGTTGAAGATTCCAATCAGGTCAGTGTTTTCAAGCTGCAGGCATTGGCTGCCCGCCCTTAATAGACAGGTAAAGTTTTTTATGAACGATAAATTCAATCAAGAAAGTAGCCATCAGAAACTTGTCTTCGTCAGCGATTGCGTGAATACGCTTTACAGCCCGATGGAGAATAATGAGGCATTGATAGATTTTCTGATCCGGGCGAAAAAAGAGGGCAATGAGGTTTTTATTGCGTCTACTCAACCCGCCAGTTCTGCCAAAATGATAAGCATGATTTTGGAATGTGCCGGTGAAACGGAAGATGCACTTGCTTGTGATGGAATTCTTGTATTTCACAAATCCGAAATAGATGAATTGCTTTCCGGCCGGGGCATTACGATCGCAGATTACGTATTCGATGATGAAAAGCCGAATTACTTTTCAAAGGTGCAGATAGGCCAGCATATTGACCCTGAAGAGTTCAAGAATCCGGCATCATTAGTGGTTAAAGCCCTGCCCGGAAATGCCCCGCAGCCTTGATATGCGCAAGGTTTGATTCTTAACCACTCCTGCCCTATACTTATTACGTCAGCTTGCTGACTAAGATGCTAAACGCTTCTCAGAATAGATGTAGTGGACCCGGGGGCAGTGCCCGGCGGCTCCACCATCAGCGGTTTCGAAAAAGACCGCTGGTGATGGGGCCGAAACAGGATCGACACGCATAATAAAGGTTTAGTCTGTATCCGTATGAGGCACGGTCGATATCCGTCCAGGCAATTAAATGCCAACGATAACCACATCGTAGCTAACGACAACTTCGCAGTTGTTGCTAAAGCCGCCGCTTAATTGCGTAGGTGAAGCTACAAATCCGGTATAGCTACGGCTTAACGTGAGGCGCGGGGCGGCCTATCAACAGAACAGCCCCATTTTTTATTTGCATAATCATATCGAGTCATGTAGACAGTGCGCATTCAATGCGTAAGGCTAAAAATGAACAATAAATCCTCTACCCCTGTTGCCGGAAAAGCTTTTGGTCAAGCGACACAAACGCAGCCTGTTCTCGACCAGCACGAACTCGATCAATATATCGGCCAGAGACTGGAACGCCGCCGCCGCCTGATGAATATGACACAGGCGCAGGTCGGGGCTGGGATCGGTATCGGGCGCCAGCAGGTCGGCCGTTATGAAGGCGGAACCACAATTCCCGCCAGCCGCCTTTATCAGATTTCACGCGTGCTTGATGCGCCGGTCACTTATTTCTATCCTGCCGCGCCAAAGCCATAATTCCATATATTCCAGGCCGGTTCTCCCGCAAGGAGAGAGTGCGGCCGAATTCCCCGTTCAAGTCCGGCTGTTGCCAAATCATGTGCGCCTGTTTATAGCTGGTATCTAAATTATTTCGCCCCCTAGTTCGTAATCGAAATCAGTAAATGAAGACCAAAGAAGAAAATACTTTACGCTATGACCGGATGGTAGAATCTGCGCTGCGCGGTGTCGTCCGCCAGGCGATCAATGAAGTCAAGGAAGGCGGACTTCCGGGCGAGCATCATTTCTACATTACGTTCCTGACAGATTATCCAGGCGTGCAGATTCCTGATTACCTGCGCGAACGCTATCCGGGCGAAATGACGATCGTGTTGCAATACCAGTTCGAGAAGCTGAGCGTGACCGACGAGAAAATCATGGTCAGCCTGTATTTCAACAGCATCCTCGAGCAGCTGATCATTCCGCTGCCTGCCGTGACGATCTTTGCCGATCCGTCTGTCAATTTCGCCCTGCAATTCCAGCCTCTGGGCGAGATGTTGTCGGATGAAGACGAAGAAGGTCCGGACGACGAAGGTCCTGCGCCAAAAGGCGGCAAGGGCAAGTCGACGAAGACAGCGGCCGCCAAAGCCGAAAACAAAACCGGCGAAGTCGTATCGCTGGATCAGTTCCGCAAGAAATGACGCGCAACACATTTGGCGCGTCATCCCGTTGAAGAACGGGATCCAGATATCAGTATATAATTTCAGAAATGGATTCCGGCCTTCGCCGGAATGACAGATGTTTTCAGGCCAAAAAAAACAGGCCTAGGAAAAACCTAAGCCTGCCTTCTTTCTGGGGGGAGAAAGTTTTAAAAATTCTTTGTTTTTACGCAGTAGCGAAACTGTTTAATCAGTGTCGCGCACACCTTATTAATTACCGTTGTATGTCCGGAGTTGTGTTTTATATAAGTTTATCTTGGGAAAAAGTCAACTTTTAAAATAAATACCTGCATTACGGATTCCGCATGGCTCCAAAAAGTACCGTATATACTGCTTTTTCCATTGCCTTTTCGCGTTAACTATTTAGCTTGGCCTTATATGTCCTACTGGAATCCCCGCATTACCGAGAATGAGCTTTTCCCCGTCGCTTTGGAGCGGGGCGTGTGGACTGATGCCAAACGTCACGACCGCACAATTCCCTATAAAATCTATCTGCCGCAATCGGACGATGGGCCGTTCCCGGTCATTATCTGGAGCCATGGGTTGGGCGGCAGCCGGGACGGGGCGGGGTTTATTTCAAGATATGTCGCATCTTACGGCTATGTCGTCGTGCATATCCAGCACCGGGGCAGTGATTCCGGCCTGTGGGAAGGCAAACCCGGCCATCCGTGGGATGTGATCCGCGCGACGCATATTCCACGCAAGGCGACACTGCAACGGCTTCTCGATGTGCCGTTCGCCATCAATCAGCTTGAGGCGATGAAATCGCCGCAGATGGATCTCTCACGGCTTGGCATGTCGGGGCATTCCTTCGGCGCGATGACGACGCAGACAATGGCGGGACAGCGGCGCGGCCTTGGGCGCAGGCTTTATGATTTGTTCGAAGAACGCTTCAGGGCGGCGATCGCTTATTCGCCGGTGCCGGTGATGTTCAGGGCCGGGCATATGCTCGAGGATTTTTATGGCGGGATTCGCGTGCCGATGCTGTTCATGACAGGCACGGAAGATTCATCGCCGGTCAATCAGGAGATCACCTATAAAACCCGGATCGAGGTTTTCGATCATTCCAAGGGCCCGGACCAGCACCTGCTGATCCTGGAAGGTGGCGATCACATGGTCTATAACGGCAGCCGTGGGCAACTGGGTGAAAACCCGAAGCGCGAAGTGCATGAAAAAATTATCAAGCTGTCTTCCCTTGCGTTCTGGGATGCCTATCTAAAGAGCGACGCTTCGGCTAAAACATGGCTGACGGGCGGGGCATTCCAGCAATGGCTGGGTGCGGAAGCGGAATACAGGTTTAAAAAGTAACGTCATCCCGAGCGAAGTCGAGGGGTCTCATCTGTTCCAAGGTGAGATGTCTCCGCTTCGGTCGACATGACAATTGAGAGAGAAAATATGAACGCGATTGAAATCAAAGATGTCAGCAAGAAATACGCGGCGAAAGGCAAGGCTCCGGAGAAGGTTGCGCTCGAGCATATCAATCTGAATATTCCGAAAGGTTCGATCTTCGGTTTGCTCGGGCCGAACGGCGCAGGGAAATCGACGCTGATCAACATCATGGCAGGTCTTGTGATCAAGAGCGCGGGATCGGTGAAAATCTGGGGAGCGGATCTCGATGAAAATCCGCGCCAGGTGAAATCGAATATCGGCATCGTGCCGCAGGAAATCAATTACGATCCGTTCTTTACGCCGGCGCGCCTCCTTGATCTTCAGGCCGGCATGTACGGCGTGCCGCAAGCCGAGCGCCGCACGGATGAGCTTCTCGCGATGATGGGTCTGTCCGACAAGGCGAACTCTTACACACGCTC
>JBEHYB010000099.1:0-7150 GCA_048498395.1 Pseudomonadota bacterium | reverse complement strand
GCTCCGTTAACAAATTTAGTGTTATAATAGGAACAAGAGGTCAAAGATGGTCGATATTTCAAACGCTATGTCAGCTGCCAGCGCCTACGCAAATACCGCTAAAAAAGCCAGCGGTTCAGGCGAAACCGACACGACTTCGACAGGCAGCGCCTCGGGCGGCGGTGCCGGTGCGGGCGGGGGCGTGTCGTTCGGCTCGCTTCTCGAATCCGCGGCCAAATCCTCGATGGATACGATCAAGGCGGGCGAGGCGGCTTCTGCGGGAGCCATTACCGGCAAGGCCAATTTGCTCGATGTGACCCAGGCCGTATCTGCCGCCAAAATCACTTTAGAGACTGTTGTGGCCGTCCGCGATAACGTGGTCGATGCCTATAACAAAGTCATGCAGATGCCGATTTAACGGTCTGACGGGTTTAATAGAATTTTGTCATCCCCGCGAAAGCGGGGATCTCCATTTAAAAGGCAGATAGATTCCCGCTTTCGCGGGAATGGCGGATAGGGTAAAGTTCAGGAATGAACGAACAGGAAATCATCGATCTGATGCGGGAAACGCTGTGGCTGTCCATCAAGATCAGCGCGCCTATCATGGTTATCGGCCTTGTCGTCGGCGTGGCCATCGCGCTGTTGCAGGCTTTGACCCAGATCCAGGAAGTGACGCTGGTGTTCGTGCCAAAAATCCTCGCGATCTTTATCGCGATGTTCGTCCTGCTGCCGGCCTTTACCACGACCATGATCGAGTTCATGCACACGATCGCCGACCGGATCATTGCAATTCATTAACCGTCTGTTCAAGTAAGGAGGGTCCATGAGCGAACTTCAAGCCTTCCTGACGACAGGGGTCTTTGCCTTTATGCTGGCCTTCGTCCGCACGGGAACCGTTATCATGCTGATGCCGGGGATTGGCAATACATTCGTGCCGCCGCAGACGCGCCTTTATTTCGCGCTGGCTTTCTCTTTCGTCCTTTTTCCACTGATACAGGCCAAGATACCGTCGCCCATTCCCGGCGCAACGACGATGGTTTTACTGATCGGCGTGGAATTCATTATCGGGCTTTTTATCGGCACGATCGCCCGCACGCTGATGGCGGCGCTCGATACGGCGGGGGTGATCATCTCGACGCAGGCCTCGCTGGCCAACGCCCAGTTGTTCAATCCGCAATTCGCGTCGCAGGGCTCGATCATCGGCGCGTTCCTGACGATGGTTGCGATCCTGCTTCTTTTTGCGACCGATCTTTACCACCTGCTGATTTTGGGTGTCGTCAACAGCTATGAGATTTTCCCCGTCGGCAAGATGCCTGACATTGCCAGTATGACGAACCTGCTGACCAATACGATCGGCGGGTCTTTCGCGGTGGGGATCCAGATCACCGCGCCATTCATCCTTGTCGTGCTTCTTCTTTATATAGGTCTTGCGGTTTTGTCGAAACTGATGCCGGCGATGCAGATCTTCATGATTTCGATGCCGTTGCAGATCATGATATGCCTTATCATGCTGGCGCTGGTGGGGTCGACCATGATGATGGTCTGGCTCGACCAGTATCAAAAAGGCATGATCTCGTTCATCTCGTCCGGAGGATAGTCCATGGCCGAAGATGGCGAGCAGGATGATTCATCCAAAACCGAAGACCCCACCGCGAAGAAACTTGAAGAGGCGCGAAAGCGCGGCCAGGTCGCGCAGTCGAAAGAGCTGAACACCTGGATCATGTTGCTCGCCGCGACGCTGATCATCGGCGTGTCCAGCAAGGGCATGTTCAATGAGTTCAGTGATTACCTGAAAATATTTCTCGAGCAGCCGCATCTGATGGCGAGCGGTCCCGGCGGGATCGGCTCGGTGCTTTCCAATGTCGGGCTGAAGATGCTCGGTATCGTGGCGATCCCGCTTCTGGTCCTGATGCTGGCATCGTTTCTCGGGCCTTTCACGCAGGTCGGGCTGATGATCTCGCCGGAAGTGCTGAAGATGGATTTCAGCAAGGTGTCGGTCGTCAAGGGCGTGGGGCGGCTGTTTTCGATGCGCTCCGTCGTCGAGTTCCTGAAGGGCATTCTGAAACTGAGTGTCATCGGCACGATCGGTTTCGTGCTTGTCTATCCGTATCTCGGCGGGATCGAACATACGCTTGATCAGTCGCTCGAAGTGATGATGGCGACGCTGTACTCGATGACAATGCGCATGATGATCGGTATCCTCGTCGCGCTGCTCGCGATCTCAATCGCCGACGTTTTGTATCAGCGCTGGGAATTCAACAAGCAGATGCGCATGACCAAACAGGAGCTGAAAGACGAATACAAACAGACGGAAGGCGATCCGCACGTCAAGGGCAAACTCAAACAGCTGCGCATGGAAAAAGCGCGCCAGCGTATGATGCAGGCCGTGCCGAAAGCCGATGTCATCATCACCAACCCGACCCACTTTGCCGTGGCGCTGCGTTATGACACCGAGGAGATGGACGCGCCGGTGGTGATCGCCAAGGGTGTCGACGAGGTCGCCATGCGTATCCGTGAAATCGGCAAGGATAATAATATCGAAATCGTGGAAAACCCGCCGCTCGCGCGGTCGCTCTATGCCGATGTCGAACTCGACCAGGCCATTCCGCCCGAGCTTTTCAAGGCCGTCGCCGAAGTTATCTCCTACGTGTTCCAGAAACGCGGAAAATTAAAGCCAAGAAAATAACAAGGCGGTGTCTCAGCCGTTCTTTCCCAGCGAAGGCGGGGACCTTGTGCATGGCATATAAGGGAGATCCCCGCTTTCGCGGGGAAAGCATTAAGAATTCAGCCGTCCTCTATCCAAGAGCGCGATTCTATGGCATTTTTACGCCATGAGTCTGGACCATAGCGATTTTATCCGCCGCCATCACAAGCCCGAGCATACCGCCGGAACGAAACAGAAAACCAAGATCAGTGCCTGGGCGCTCGGCCTGACGGCGCTGACTTATGTCGGGTTCTGTGTCGCGACGATGATCGCTTTGGAAGTCCATGAAACGGTCCTGTTCGTTTTTATCCTTCTGCTGCTTGGCGCGCTGCTCGGCGGTTACGCGCTGCAGCTTGTCGTCAAGTTTTTCTCGCCACAGGAAAAAGAGCGCGCGCTGCTCATTGAAATTCTTGAGGCCAGTCAGGGCGCGCGTCTCATTACCGACGGTACCAACGCGATTGTGTTGTCGAACGGACGTTTCGATGCGATGTGCAAGAATATAGGGCCGCGCAGCTATGACACGCTGCTCAAGATCTTTTCACGCACGCCCGAGAATATGGCGCATTTCAAAACGCTCGCCGATCAGGCGCATCGCGGCCTGACGGATCATGCCGATCTGAAAATCACGCGTGAGGACCACGATATCTGGATGCGGGTGCAGGCGCAGCCGGTGCCGGGCTGGGCCGGGCATATCCACTGGCGGTTTGACGATATCACGGAAGAATTCGTTCGCAACCGCTCGATCAGCGAGGAACGCGAGAAGCTGATCGACTTCACCGACAACGCGCCGGTCGGGTTTTTTTCGGTCGACGAGCGTGGACGTTTCGTCTTTGTGAACGCGACGCTCATTCGCTGGATGGGGGCCGATCTTGAGAATGTGCTGTGGAACGGCATGCTGCATCATTTCCTTCTCGATCCGCCGGAGAACGCCGCGCCTTACGATATCAAGGAAGGCGGCGGTGCGCGCCAGGTCGCCGAAGTCCGCATGAAAGGCCCGGGCGGCCGCGTGTTCCTCGCCACTATAAACCAGACCGTCGTCCATGAATCCGACGGACGCGTGCGGACGCGCGGTATTGTGCACGATCTGACCGCCGAGCGTGCCATGCGCCGCGCATTGGAAGAATCCGAAGACCGGTTCCGCCGCTTCTTTGAAGAAGCGCCGCTCGGTATCGCCATCGTCAACGGTGAGAACATTGTCGAGGAGTGTAACAAGGTTCTCTCCGATATTACCGGCAAGACCATCGATATTATCGAAGGCCAGCATTTCTCGGAAATCGTGGACCGCGACGACCTGACCAACGCGCTCGCGAATTTGAACCGCATCCGCAAGGAAGAGGAAAATCTCGAGCCGATCGAGATGCGCCTGTGGTCCGAAGGTCAGAAGGAAGTCGTGCCGGTGCGTATGTACGCGCGCAAATTCGCCGACAGCGAGAAGATCGCGCTGCACTTTATCGACCTGACCCAGCAGAAGAATCTCGAGAACCAGTTTATCCAGTCGCAGAAAATGCAGGCGGTCGGGCAGCTCGCCGGCGGTATCGCGCACGACTTTAACAATTTGCTCACGGCGATGATCGGTTTCTGCGATCTGTTGATGCTGCGTCACAAGCCGGGCGATCCGTCTTTCGCCGATATCCAGCAGATCAAGCAGAACTCGAACCGCGCGACGAACCTTGTACGCCAGTTGCTGGCCTTCTCGCGCCAGCAAACCTTGCGCCCGAAAGTGCAGGACATTACAGATATCCTGACCGAGCTCGCGCATCTGATGCGCCGCCTGATCGGCGCGAATATCGAACTGCGCCTCGTGCACGGCCAGGATCTCGGCTACGTCAAGGTCGATGGCGGCCAGATGGAGCAGGTGCTGATCAATATGGCGGTCAATGCGCGCGATGCGATGCCGCATGGCGGGATGCTCACCATCTCGACGAGCCATTTTACCAACGACGATTCAATTCCGCTCGGCGCGGATATCATGCCGCCGGGCCACTGGGTCAAGATCGAGGTGCGCGACACCGGCACCGGCATTCCGCCTGAAATCCTGCAACGTATTTTCGAACCGTTCTTCACGACGAAAGATGTTGGCCAGGGTACGGGGCTTGGTCTCGCAACCGTCTTCGGTATCGTGCGCCAGACCGGCGGTTACCTGACCGTGCATAGCGAAGTCGGGGTGGGGACGAGCTTCAGCGTCTACCTGCCGCGCCTCACTGAAATGGAAGCCGACACCGAAGCCAAACCGGCGCTTGAAGAAATGACGGGCGACCTGACCGGCACGGCGCGCATTCTTCTCGTTGAGGACGAAGACGCGGTACGGACTTTCTCGATGCGTGCGCTGACCAATAAAGGCTATGAAGTCGAAACGGCGGAAAGCGGCGAGGCTGGCTGGACGAAATTCAAGGAACTGAAGAAACCGATCGATCTCCTGATCACCGACGTGATCATGCCGGGCATGGACGGCCCGACGCTTGCGACCCAGATCCGCGGCGAGATGCCGACGCTTAAAATCATTTTCGTCTCCGGCTATACAGAAGAGAAGCTGAAAGACCAGATGGGCGAGGGCATTCACTTTTTGCCGAAACCCTTCACCCTCAAACAACTCGCCGCCAAGGTGAAGGAAGTGCTGGAGGGATAAGGCGCGGTTCAGTTTGACGTTTCGATGGTTTTGCATTCATCGAGCAGCCGCGTACCCTTCGTATATTCTTCCGGGGAGTCGATCAGTTCATTCTGTTTTTTCATTTCGCGGGCGATTGTATCTTCGAGATATATTTTAAAAGCGTCGCTGATTTTTTGCTTGATGGTGGCGATGGTTGCGTCGATTTGACCGCGCGGGCTCGCGGCTCCCGATTTTTCGATTTCGGTTACCAAGAGTGGTAAATCCTTGCGGAAGCGCGCGACGGCGTCCTGGACGATTTTGACGTTTGTGTTGTGATGTTTCAATTCATGCGTCATGATGACTTTATACGCGCAGCTGCCGCCTGGAAATTCTTTCGGGATCGAGATGATGCTTCGATACATCAGGTTCAGATTGATCTGTTTGAAATAAGGGCAGACGAGAAGTCCGTAAGTATCCGCAGCCGTCGCAGTCATTTTAAAATCGACGAAACTGCCCCAGGCCCCGGCTGTCGTACCGGCGGTTTCCATGTTTTCCGCCTTCCAGATCGTCTGCATGCCGTTCTTTTTGAGCCATTCTTCATGCGCTTCATTCTGCCCCTCGTTGATGTCGCTCAAAGATCTTTTCAGATCGAGCACCGGCGGCGGGGTTTCAAGATTTACATTCAGCGCGGTCGTAAATCCCTTGCTGCCCTGACAAGTCGCGGCGTGCGCCATCAGCGGAAACAGGAGAACGGATAAAGCGATGATGAATTTGACGATTCTCATACGTCTTTATAATTTATAAAGCAGGAGCGCGCACGGTGTCTCCAGACTGTTTCACTCCAATGATTCCCCGCCAAGGCGGGAGGAAGCGTTAGAGGGTTAATTTATTGACATAACTTGGAAATATTGCTAGAAAACCCATTGAGGTTTACTGCGTATGTCGTCTAAGTTATTGAGAAACAAAGAAATTGTGGCGAATGCCATGACCGATCTCCTTCTCCTGGAAGGGATCGATAAAGACGGCACCCCGTTTATCGGCGGGGTGAACGACACGACCCCCTACCGCAACACCCAGTTCCAGGCCCTGACCGCCGGCGAAGACCATATCCGCCATCACCCGGAAGGCCATAAAGGCTATTTCGAAATCGCGACCGGGATCGGCAAGACGGTTATCTTCCTGTCGATCGCGAAACAGGCTTATCTCGAGGCGCTCTCACGAGGTATCGAAGATTTTAAAACCGTAATCGTCGTGCCGACGACGGCTCTTGTTGGGCAGACAAAGGAAAGTTTCGAAAAATACGCGCCGGAACTCAAAGACAAGATAGGCCTGTACGGGGACGGGCACAAGCAACTCGGCAAACCTGTTACCATCATCACCTATGATTCATGGCGTGCGCTTGTTGAGCAAGGTGTAATGAATTACGAGAATACGGATATGCTGATCTCGGATGAGGCGCACCGTGGCCTCTCCGACCGCCATGTCGATAACTTCTTTAACGCGTTCGGCGACGAAACAATTTCCTACGCGTTTACCGCGACATCAGAATTTGATTTGTCGAAAGGCGTTGAAAAAACCCACGGCTTTAAAATCTATTCCAAGACATTGCCCGAAGGCGTGCGCGAGAACGAGCTTGCCGCCTATATCCAGACCCAGCTCTATGTCATCCGCGTCGAGCCGCCGCCGAAAGACCTATCGGATGAGTTCAATGATGAGGCAAGCGCCAAAGAGGAAACGTCCTTGCGTTCCCGTATGCGTCAGAAAGCATGGAATAAGGCAGTCCTTGAAGTTTACAAGCATGGCCATGACGATCATACAAGGCGTGATGAGGATAATTATCCAGGCGACTTACTCAACGAAAACCAGGCGGCTTTTTATGT
>JBEHYB010000098.1:0-7190 GCA_048498395.1 Pseudomonadota bacterium | reverse complement strand
TTTTCACCAAGCGGATCGACGCTGATTTCGCGCAGCTCAAGGCCGGGGAATGGGTGTTCCAGAACGTCGTCGAGAACGGCGCGAACGCCCAGCCGGTCCATAGCTTGCGCCTCGTGTTGCCGACGCACCTGACGACGCGCGAAATCGAAGACAGTTTCGCCACGCCCGAGACAATGGGGTTCTGGGATCTGCCGTCTTTCATCGGCACGTTGGATAAAACAGGTTTCGACTCGACGCGGCTGCGGATTCATTTCCAGGCGCTGCTCGCCCAGCCGTTTCTTTTTATGTCAATGGTGCTGCTGGCGGCGACGGTCGCCATGCGTCCGCAGCGTCAGGGCGGCACCTTCCTGTTCATCATCGGCGGTGTTGTCATAGGCTTTGTCGTATTCTTTATGTCGAGCTTTTTACAAGCGCTTGGTGCATCGCATCAAATCCCGGTTTTCCTCGCTGCATGGAGTACCGCGCTGCTGGCGACTCTTCTTGGCGTTGCGACATTATTGACTCTCGAAGACGGCTGACGCGCAAAGTTTTGTTGCATTTTTGCCACTGGAAAAACACCTTGCCTCACCTATCTATTGACCTTGCGCGGCAATATGCCATTCATTGTGCATTGCCGGTGTAAGCCTTTGAAAAATCGTGGGGAAAATTCGCAGGTGCCGGCGGGTAATATTAACAGAATTTCAATGCAAACCTGATGTAGTAGTAGAAGCGAGAGTGCTTTTTAGGACACATCTGGTTTTGGGGAAAAAGATGACATTTAAAAAATTATCATTAGCAGTTGCAACGATCGCCCTTCTCGGACTTAGCGCATGCGCGAGTACGCAGGACGGAGAAATCGCCGATCCGATCGAAAACGTGAACCGCGGCATTTTCAAATTCAACGATGCTCTCGATACAGCTGTCATGCACCCGATCGCAGTCGGCTATCGTAAGGCCGTTCCGCAACCGGCGAGAACCGGCGTTCGCAATTTCCTTCACAACCTGAAGAGCCCGCAGATCATCGCCAACAATTTGCTGCAGGGTGACCTGACAGGCGCCGGCAACAGCACGACCCGCATGGTTGCCAACACGCTTCTCGGCGTTGGCGGTATCTTTGATGTTGCAGGCGCTGAAGGCGTTAAATACGAAGAAGAAGATTTCGGCCAGACTCTCGGTGTCTGGGGTGTAGGCAACTCGCCTTACCTCGTTCTGCCGTTCTTCGGTTCCAGCTCGGTCCGCGATACGGCCGGATTGATCGTCGACAGCTATGCCGACCCGATCCGCCTGTGGATGTCCAATACGGATAACGAAGGCTGGTACTATGCCAAAGTCGGCGTGACAGCTCTCGACAAACGCGAAGAACTGCTCGACGTTCTGGACGATCTGAAGAAAAACTCGATCGACTATTACGCTGCCGTTCGCTCTTCCTACGCCCAGCGTCGTGAATCCCTGGTCCGCGACAAGAGCGACGAATATTCCGACCTGCCGGACATGCAGTAAATATATTTAAGGGGTCAGCTTGCTGCCGCCTTGTAAATGGAGCGTTTTCGCTCCATTTCTTTTGGTAGGGACGCAGAAAACGCTTTTAACTATGACAAAACTGCTCTATGAAGTGCGCTAGCTACGGATATTAAGGGAATAAGACATGTTGAAACTTTCTTCTAAAACAATCGCGCTCGCCGCAACACTCGCGCTGCTCGCGGGTACTTTTATCACAACAAGCGCACGCGCGACTGAAGATGTCGCCGACGGCGCGCCATCAGGCATTTCATACACCGAAGCTTCCGCCGATCAGGCAGGCGCGACAGAAAAAGGCGCGTTCACTTTCGTCAAGTCGATGACGGATCGCGGTCTGAAATTCCTTGCAGATCCAAACGCCAGCAAGGCGCAGAAATCCGCCGATTTCCGCAAGCTTCTCGATGCAAGCTTCGATCTCGACACGATCGGCCGTTTCGCGCTGGGTCGTTACTGGAACACGGCAACCGATGCACAGAAATCGGAATACCTGAAACTCTTCAAGAAAATGGTCGTCGATGTCTACTCGAACCGTTTCGAAGAATATAAGGGCCAGGCTGTTGAAGTGCGCTCTTTCCGCTCGATCGGCAATCAGGACACGCTGGTGACATCTTTCCTCGTCCCTCCGGGCGGCGGCAAAGGCCAGGAAGTACAGGTTGACTGGCGCGTGCGCAATAAAGGCGGCGCTTATAAAGTCGTCGACGTGCTTGTATCCGGTGTCAGCATGTCAGTTACCCAGCGTTCCGACTTCTCATCCGTCATCCAGCGCGGTGGCGGCGATGTCGATGCGCTGATCACCCAGCTGCGTCAGGGTAATGCACCGATCACGACCGGCGCGAAATAAGCCTTACAATATAGAATATGAAAGAGCCGCCCGATGAGGCGGCTTTTTTCTTAGCTTGTTTACTTGATTTCGTGCCTTGCAATCGTATGGCCGTCTCGCGTTCTCTCTGCCCAGCTTAGGCCCCATGAATCGCCATGCCATAGGAAATCGTCCCGGACATTCGCACAATAAAGTTTTTGGCCGTTATAGACAGGAGGTTTAAATTGCGAGTTTTCGACATCATCCATGGAATCGAATTTCAGCATATCGGTGCTTTGGTTGGTTTCTATATAATGTACATTCACGGGAATGCCTTTGGAATTGATGTCAAAAAGGATACTGACTCTTTGGATACGCCCGTACGATGCCAGCATAGGGGTAATGCCCTGATGGATCGCGTTTGTGCAGGCCGCCTTAATTTCGGCAGGGGCATCGTCAAAATCGACAACCAGATCGCCGCGTCCTGGTGAGTCTCGTCTGGAGACATCTGTGGCCGGATGAAATGCTTGTTGACGTGTGACAATCACCGGCTGATTTCCATCCAGCGCCAATACGAGTTGATTGCCATTTTGTCGGGCGACTTGTTCGTCTGCACAGCCGGCAAGGCCGGCAGCGGCAAATAAAACGGCAAGGGATGTTCTCTTCATATCAAATTTTCCTTCTTTATTTCTGAATCAATTGCGGATCGCGGACTTTATAGGCTGCCATTTTGCCGTTGCGCTCGCGCGTCGTCACTGAAACCGGGTGGCGCGGCGACGACCAGGTGAAGGTGTCGCGCAAGTTGCGGCAATAAAGACGGACTCCGTTATAGACAGGCGGCTGAAAGCGTGTCTGTTCCATATCATTCACTGCGGCAGTCTTGATAAGATCGGTGCCTTTGGTCTCAGCCGAGACACGGATATTCACCGGATAGCCGTCGGGGGCCACGTCATAAAGAATAACGGCTGAACTGTCGCCGCCGAAACTTGCAGGCTGCAAGGTCAGGGCTTCATGCGTGACTTTCGTGCAGGCTTCCTTGATCTCAGGCGGCGCGTAGTCGTAATCGACAACCTGCACATCGGGATCGAGTTTTCGCGGCGCGGTGCGCGGTGCGAATTCCGGACGCATGGCCTGGCGGCGTTTCCATTCCTGCGGGTGGCGCAGATAGGACTCCATATCGGCCGCAGCGCTGACCGGGCGCTGTTGCATATCCAGGTCGGCGCAGCCTGTGAGGGTTGCGGCCATAAACAGGGCGGTGACGGGCAGGGCTTTCATCATGCCGGCACTGTAATGAAAATCGTGTTTTTTATGCAAGAAAATAAGCAAAAAAAGCCCCGGTCTCAGAAGAGCGGGGCGGTTTTTGAAATGGGGAATATTGCAGCTTTAGGTTTTTGTGGCTTTTGCCGCAGCCGCCTGGACTCCCTGGCTTGCCGTACCGGCCGCTTTCTGCAGGCTGCCCATACCTTGCTGGAGACCGCCCGTCATCTGGTTGACGATCTGCGATCCGGCGATCGCGGTCATCTGTGTCAGGTTCCCGGCAGGGTCGCTGTTCATATCGGAGAATGTCGAGACGGACGTACCCATCCAGCGCATCAGCTGGTTCGGGATCAGGTCGATCAGCTTGAAGGACGACAGCGCCATAATATACATGATGACCGTATACATGACGGTGTAAAAGAATTTATCGATCGACGAGTTCGCGCCGCCGCCAGTACCGGCGCCGGTCAGGTTCGCGACCGCCACTTCAAAGACTTCGTGCAGGACGGAAGCCATCGCCGCGAAGATCGAGATCGAGGCCAGGAAGCCGAAGATGATCAGGATCGGGCGCAGGAAGATTTCAAAGAGCATGAAATAACCGTTCATCGCCGCTTCGCCGGGCAGGCCGTTACCGTCGATGCGCAGGTGGGCGAGCGCCCAGAGCGGCACGCCGACCATGGCTTCAAAAACGCCTTTCAGCCAGTTACCGACCGCGAAGAAGAAGTAGAGGAACGGCAGGAACGGAATGACATAGAAGAGAATGAAGCCGGCAGTAAGCGTCATCGTCGCGATCGAGAAGAAGAACGAGCTGATGGCTGTCGCAAGCTCGGGGCCTGCGTTACCGCCCGTGGCGAGCGCGGCGACGATACCTGCCAAACCGCTGCCCATCCCGATACCAAGGTTGCGGATCGACGCTTCGATCAAGCCTTTACCCACGCCCACCAGCATGGCGAGAGGGTGCGAGCGGTTGTTCTGTTGATAGCGGAGATCGAAGAGACCCTGGGTTCCGAAGATGGCGTTGACGAAGTCCGCCATGACGTTACCCGTCGATTCCTGTGGCTGGATCGAGCCGAATTTATTGTAGATACCCGACATGGTTCTTGCGAATTTTTCGCCGCTGGAGCCGCCGCGAATTTTGATCGCGACTTTAGCAACATCCGGCGAGAACATATCCTTGGAAGAAACCTGGACGTTGTTCTGACGTTTTTCATTCAGAATTTCCATCATGATCTGCGGATAACGGTTGGCGGCCGGAATATCCCAGGCCGCGCCGATCAGCGCGCCGTTCATTTCAGCGATCTTGTTATACCAGATACCGGCCACGGCCCAGCCGCGGCGCAGATTGTCCTGAGACATGGAGTATCTGCCGTTTGGATTATTAACCTCGGTGCGCAGGGCGCGAACGCCTTTTTTGATGATATTGCGGACGATGTATTGTGGCGGCGTGCCGCCTTCATATTCGCCGTAATTGCTGACATCGGTATCGATATCGGATTCCGCGGTCGTTGGCGTTTCGCTTCCGAACTGGTAGTTCTGAATGGCGGCCGTCATCCAGTTTGTTGGCGGCGGATCCAGCGGTTTGTAATCGGTATGCATCTCGTTGGTTGCCGAGGCTGTGCACTGGCCGGTACTGTCTACATCGGGACCATTCTGGAAGTAGGACAGGGCGTATTCACGAATTTTATGATCGTAATTGCCGGAACCGCTGTTGAGCACTGGGTTATAGAGATCGGGAACGCAGGCATTTCTTTCGCGTGCATCATCCTGATGGGTGCCGATTGCGGCCGGGTTGGCATAGGTCTGGATGTCGTCCGTCGTTGTGCCGTGGCCGCCATAACCGCCCCAGAGATATTGGATCAGCCCGTAGTAACCTTCCTGAATGGATTTGGCGCCCGGCTCGGTGATCGAGTTCAACGGCAGGGTAATCTCGCCGCAGGTCGGCGCGACGTTACCGGCCATCATATTGGCCCCTTCACAGTTCCTGTCGCCGAAACGGATACGCACGTCTGAATTTTCGGAGAAATTAACCGCATCCTGGTAACTTGTTTCGCTCAGATATTTGAAATTATTCGTAGCATCGTAACCAGGTTTGACGATATAGGCTTCGATCTTGCGGCCTGCATTTTCGGCGGCACATTGTTGCTGGGCAGCGGTGGCATTCGCGTCAGGTGTCGGATCGACATCCTTCATGGTGCTTTCTTCAAAGACCTTACAGGTATGGGCCAGGGTCATGAATTGGAGCAGGCCCCGGACTTCAGGTTCTTTCGGTTTGACGGCGAGATCGAGCCCCTGAACCATGCCTTTCGCGCTGCCATTGACGGTTGCATTAAAGATGATCCAGCCGTTGCTTGCGAAGTTCGAGCCCCATTTGGCGGCATAGAGCGTGATATATTGCGCCGAGTTCAGTCCGTTCGAAATCGGGATCAGAAGACCGAACGCCATGACGAGGCGGATCGGGGCCCAGACCGTGTTAAATCTCTTGCCGAACGGCGTGCCTGTCTGCGCGGTTTCGGCAACGATGACGATGACGAAATACAGCAGGATGAATACTGCGACCAGCAGCAAGCCCATGCTGTAGAACTGGAACAGGGCATGCAGGCCTTCATGGAATGCCCACGGGAAGGTGTCGGGTTTGTAGACAGGGTTTGTCTGGTCGAAATTCAAAGCGTTGGGTGAGACACCGAAGCAGGGCGTGTTGACGCTGACGCAGGAGTCAAAGATACCCGCAACGCCGAAAACGCGGTCAAGCAGGATAAAGGCGATATCCTGGCTGCCGTCATTGAAAGGCGTTGAAAAGATGGATGAGAATCCCATGCCGCTGGCGGCCAGATTGCCCACGCCGTTCAGCCCGCCCGCGAACGCATGCGGCAGCGCGATCGCCACGACGAAAGTTGCGGCTTGCAATACTAAAAGGATCAGGCCCGAGAGAATGGCGAGAAAGACGATGATCTGGTCGAGATTTTCGCGCCGCCAGACGAGGTGGCGGAAGGCTTCGCCCACGACATCGCGGACCGTGAAATTGCCGATATTCTGGGGATTGAGACTCGGGTGATTGTCGGGCAGGAGGCGGACACCGCGATAGACCTGCGCCACGAAGAAGGCGAAATAATGAAATCCGCTGAAAAACAGGGAGGCGATCCTGGGCAGGACCTTGGGCAATAACGTATAGGAGGCGATATCGCGCACGCGCAGGTTGCGTTTCGGGCCGGAATTTCCGGGTTTTTGTGCCGTTGCGGCAGTCCCTAAATTAGGCATCATTCCCTATCACACCCTCTGCTAGCCCTATTCGCCAGTCTAATTTTAATAAAATTGTATTTAATATTCTTTAACATCAAAAATACCACAAATCAGCGTTTTAGGCGAGTCCCGACCCCTAGGGGAGCTTCTGGCCCGTCATTCTTTCAGTCATTTGCTTCATATCCTGGGCAAGGCCGGCCGGGGCCGTCACGCCGCGCCCTATGGCATCGCCGGCCTCACGGGAGGCATCGCCGGCATCCTTGGCCATTCTGAACGTGCCGATACCGGCCGTATTGATGATATCCTGTTCGAGATTGAGCTTATCTCCGAATTCCGAGACCTGGCTGCCGATAAAGCGCAGGACCGAGTTGGGGATCAGGTCGATCAGTTTGAAACAGGA
>JBEHYB010000097.1:0-7359 GCA_048498395.1 Pseudomonadota bacterium | reverse complement strand
GAGCTGAACCAGCGTAGCGCCAGCCCTTATCTTAGCATAGGCATCAAAGCCCGAGGAGATGCCGCCGGCTCCGATAATGGGGATTTTTCCATTGGTCAGGGCATAAAAACGGCGGATCAGCGCGGTCGAGATATCGGTCAGGGGCGCGCCGCTCAATCCGCCTTTTTCTTCGCGGAATTTCTCGGGCAGCTCTTCGGGGCGGAACAACGTGGTGTTGGTCAGAATGACACCATCTATTTTCAGGGTGATCAGCACATCCGCGATATCGACAATCTGGGGATCGGATAAATCCGGCGAAAGCTTGACGAAGATCGGCGGCGGGTAGGCTCCGCATGATTTCTTGCGTTCTTCAAGAACGGCACTCAGCAGTTCCGTGAGAGGTTCTTTTTCCTGCAAATTACGCAGGCCCGGCGTATTGGGCGACGAGATATTGATCGTCAGGTAATCTGCCATCGAGCCAAGCGTGCGCACGAGGTCCGTGTAATCTTTTGCCGGAACCGTCTGGTCCTTGTTCATTCCGATATTAAGGCCGAGAACGCCTTGCGGGCGCGGCTTTAATTTCAGGAATTTCGACAGGTTATTCTTAAAAACACTGACACCGTCATTCGGGAATCCCATACGGTTGATGACAGCCTGATTTTTCTTGTCGCGGAATACGCGCGGACGTGGATTGCCTGATTGCGGTTTTAGCGTCACCGTGCCGACTTCGACGAACCCGAAACCCAGATTGAGCATTGGCGCAATCACCTCGGCATTCTTGTCGAAACCGGCTGCCAGGCCGACGGGATTTGGAAATACGCGATCACAGAGTTTGACGCGCAGGGCCGGATCGTTGACGGGGGCGATCGATGGAACAAGATTACAGGCGAGGGCGCGAATGGTCAGGCGATGCGCTTTTTCGGCATCCATCGACATCAGGATCGGTTTGGCCAGCGCGTACACGTTTCCCGTCAATCCTTGATATGGGTCAGGCCGATTTTCAGGTAATCCCAGCCCGTGATGACCGTCAACGCCGCGGCGCAGGTGACGATCAGGTGACCCCATGTCAGCGTCGAAATGAAAGTGAAGGCAAGCACCGGGTCGCCATAGCTGCCGACGATCAGGAAACCGAGCGATGTCATCTGGAATCCGGTTTTATATTTCGCGAGTTTTGAAACCGGCACCTGGATATTCTGCGGGCCTAAAAATTCGCGCAGGCCGGAAATCAGGAATTCGCGTGTGATAATCACGAGCGGCGGCACGACCCACAGCCCGTCGAGTTTTCCTGTCGCGACGAGGCAGAGAATAACCGTAATGACAAAAATCTTGTCGGCGATAGGGTCGAGAAATTTCCCGAAGGCGGATTCAATTTTCATTTTCCGCGCGAGATAACCGTCGAGCCAGTCGGTGATGCATCCAAGCGTATAGAGAAACAACGCGAACCATGCAGCCCAGGCATAAGGAATGAACAGCAATATCAGCAGCAAAGGCAGGCTGGCGAGACGGCTCAAAGTGATGATATTGGGCAGGTTCTTCATAAGAATCTTATAGTTTATAATGGGTTATAAGTCATCCCGGTTCAGGCGTTAATAATTGACATAATCAAAATTAAGCTGATATAGTCGCCGCCATGATCAAAACCGCCCGTTACAGCTTTCTGGAAGCGCAAAACGCAGCCCTGATTACGTCTGCTCTTGAAAGAGATGCGACTGCTTTGGGCTGGATTTTAAAATCACCCTCAATGGTTTTTGAACGATTTGCCGCTCTCGATCCGACAGCTGCGCGCAAGCAAAAGCCTTTTACCTATCTGAACTGGCTGATCGTGAATTATCTGAAACTGTGCCGTGACGGAACGCCGTGGCTTGCCGAAGATTTCTCGAAGATTACTCAATATCTGACTATTTTTGAGAAACATAAGCCGCATTTGCCGCGCGAAGAACGGGATATCAATAAATATACATTCCGTTCTCTCGAAACGAAAGCGCGAGATCTCGAAGACATTACCGTCGAGAGTGCGAATGAACTGAAACGTCAGGCCCGGGCGGAAATCGACAGGCAGACGACTATATTATACGACGGCGAAGAAGGTATGATCGTCGTGCCGCATTCACGCCATGCAGCGGAATTCTGGAGCAAAGGCACGACATGGTGTACCGGCGCAATGGAGGCGCAAAATTTTTTCCATCATTATAATCTGCAATCGCCGCTCGCGATTTTAATTCCTGCTCATGGGGGCAATAGGTATCAGGCGCATAGAGCAGGCGGTTTCAAGAACGAGATTGATAAGGATGCTGATCCATCGCTTGTGCCGCTCGCAGGCCGCTTATCGGCGCGATTCTTTCCGCGGGCAGAAACGGACGTTCCTCTTCTGGAAAGACCACGGGATATTGACTGGTCAGATCGCGAATCCGTTCTGGCGGCTGTGAAGCAGTGTGGTACCTGGCTTATTTATGCCATAGGCGATTTTAGCAAGGATCGCGAGATTGGGCTCGAAGCTGTGCGGCAAAGCGGCCAAGCCCTTGAGCTTCTTGATGAAAGCTTACGCAACGACCCCGAGATTGTACTTGCGGCCGTGACGCGGGCCGGCTGGGCGCTTCAATATGCCAGTAAGGAATTACGCGCCAATCGCGACATCGTGCTTGCGGCAGTCAAGCATAATGGCCGCGCGCTTCGCTTTGCCGATTTAGATCTTCGCGCAGATCGTGAAATCGTACTTGCGGCAGTAGCGCAGGATGGAACGGCCATTCAATGTGCCGATAAGAACCTCCGTAAAGATCGCGATATTGTTCTGACAGCCGTGACGCAGAGCGGGGCGGCTTTTGCCTATGCGGATGCTGATCTTCGTATAGATCCTGAATTCGTCCTTGAAGCCGTCACGAGGAACGGTGAAGCGCTTGAATATGCGGCGGGTGATCTGCGTAAAAATCGCGAGATCGTCCTTGCCGCGGTGAAACAGAATGGCATGGCGCTTCAATATGCTGATAAGAGCCTGCATGGAGATCCGGAGATCGTCGTGGCGGCCTTATTATCATCCCTGAAGTACGAGAAGAAGATATCCCGCGGAATGCTGAATGCGATCGACCCATTGGTTTTGAAACAGGCATGGCTGAATATGGCGCGATCTGACTGGCAGGCGATTGGCTATGCGGCGGATTGCGATGTTGCGTTGACCCGCGAGATGGAAATGAAATTCTTCACTATGGCCTGCGCGAACGGGAGCTCTGACGGGCTTTTAAACGGCTTTCATCTTTTCCCATCGCTGCGAGAAATTGCGCTTCAGCGCGATCTGACGCTCGATGAGGCCAAAAACGTCATGGCCTCTAAATGCCCCAATATATATGCGGCTAATTGTAATCACGCAGAACCGAGAGTTGCATAAAAAAATCCCCGCTTTCGCGGGGATTTGATTTTTTTAAGCCGTCGCTTTTTGCGAGCCGGCGGAACCGCCGCTGGATGGTTCGCGCAGCACGTAGCCGCGACCCCAGACGGTTTCGATGTAGTTTTCGCCGCCTGCGGCCTGCTCAAGTTTCTTGCGCAGTTTGCAGATGAACACGTCGATGATTTTCACTTCCGGTTCATCCATGCCGCCATAGAGGTGGTTCAGGAACATTTCCTTGGTCAGTGTCGTGCCCTTGCGAAGCGCAAGCAGTTCGAGAATGCCGTATTCCTTGCCGGTCAGGTGAACAGGCTTGCCGTCGACATCGACAGTGCGGCTGTCGAGATTGACCGCGACGCGGCCGATCTGGATTTTAGACTGGGCGTGACCCTGTGAACGGCGAACGATCGCTTTGATACGGGCGATCATCTCGGCTTTTTCAAACGGCTTGGTCAGGTAATCGTCAGCGCCGAAGCCGAGACCTTTGATCTTGCTGTCGAGTTCCGCAAGGCCCGAGAGGATCAGGATAGGAATGTTGACCTTGTCATTGCGGAGCTTTTTCAGCACGTCGTAGCCGTGCATGTCAGGCAGCATCAGGTCGAGGATGATAATGTCGTATTCGTAAAACTTGCCCAGTTCATAGGCATCTTCACCGAGGTCGGTGGTTTCCACCATATAACCCTCTGATTTGAGGATCATTTCAATCGATTTGGCGGTGGAGCTGTCGTCTTCTACTAATAGTACGCGCATGGGGGTTCTCCCTGTAAATGGTCCCAATAGAATAAACTTCGAACGCTTTATTAACGACTATATTAACAAATATTAACAAGGTTAACAAAGACTTATTTTTGCAAATGCGGGGGATTTTGATAAGCCACTGATTATAATGGCTTATTCCAGGACGGCCATGGTCAACCGTATATCGCTATTGGCAACGGCAGCTGTAAATAGTCTTGCTTGCGTCCGAGGCCAGGAAGCAGTTTTTCGCCGAAGTCATGGTTGAGGCGTTGTCCGAACAGCTGCAGCTATCCGAGACATAACGCGCGCCTGACGGAATGCTGGAAGCGACCGAACCGTCAGACCCTTGTGAAACCCACTTGAAAGACTTGGCGCGGCAGGCCCCGGTGGTTTTCAGGGTTTTTGTGAGGTTACAGGACGCGTCGATCGTTACCTTATATATGTCAGGTTTCGATGGGTCCGGCTCTTCACAGCTTGGATTGGCGCAAGTGTGCGGCTGGCTTTCATCGGCTTGCACGGCGGACGGGTCACAGGAACAATAACTTTGCTCTCCGCCGCTGTTCTCGTAATTACAGGTCGAAGGCGAGGCATTGAAATTCTGCACCTGGACGATCCCCTGTCTGTTCGAGGTCGCTCCGGCGAAGAGAGCAGCCGGCGCACTCGCACTCCTGATCTGTCCGTTTGGACAGTTGCCGTACAGGTATTTGGTCGTCTGCGCCGGTGGCGTACAGGCGCAAGCCGAGCCCTGGTCTGTCGTGATGGTTTCCTTGTAAGGATTACAGGTGATGGTTTTTGTCACAGTATAGCTTTTTCCTGAACCGCAATCTTCCGTGTCGGTAAAGGTTCCACCCGTACAGACGCAAGCCGTCGCGCGGTTGTCGCTGACAAAGATATCGTGACCGCCGCAGCCATGGACGTAAGTGTCGGTCGCCTGACCGCTGTAACCTTGCTGACAAAAGCCTGCGGGGACTGTGAACGGTGTCGTATCCAGAACGCATACGTCGCCGTTATCGAAAGTTTTCCTCCAGGTGCCATTATCGCATGTATAGGTAACTTGTTTACACGAACCGCGGCTGAAAGATAATGAGGCTTGGTCGTTTGCCTGTGGCAGGCTGATATCTCCTGCAAGACAGCCCATCTTGGTTGTCGCGGCGCATCTGGCTCCCGGTGTCTCGATACAATTCGGCGCATGGTCGATAATGCCCTGCATGACCGGACGGTCGGGCGGGCATTTCACTTCGATATAGGAAAGACATTTCGGACCGTTCAGCCCGATGCCGCGCAGATACTGTCCGACAGGACATCTGATGGTGCTCGTTGATGTTATATCTTCAGGTTTAAAACAATAGGTGCCGCTCTGGTCGCAGATTTTGTCCGTCATAAGTTTTCCAGGATCGGTGGCTGTGCCTTTTGCGCGCAGGGAATCCGTGGCGGGGGTTGCGCTCGCTGAAGAAATTTCCAGTTCCGTGGTGGGCAAGGATGTCCCGACACCGACGAATTTAGGCGACAGATCTTCGATATTTTCTTTTTCCAGGTCGGTTCTTTTCCAGGTCGGGTCTACGTTCTGGCTGTAGTAATCGATGCTGTCATCAAAGAAGTTCGCGCCCGGCGCGGTCGAGATCGGAATGGAAACGAAAATTGCAGTTGTCGAATCCGATACGCCCGATTCAAACCCGGCGTTACAATTCTTGAGATCCTTGCCTGCGCCCGCACATGGCGCATACAGGCTGCCGACATTCATATACCCGCCGACACCTGTGGGTCCCGGGCTGATCACAACGAATGAAGCCGTGCCGGCAGGCTTGGTCTGGGAAACGCCGGTTGCGTTGACGATATCGATCGCACCGTTCTTCTCGTCGAATTTGGATTTGTCGGTCATACTTTCGGTGACGGCATAGACAAGCCTTCTGCCATAGCCGTCAAAGGTGGATTTCTCATCGATCTGCAAATCGCGGAAAGGGATCGCGCCGATGATGACGCGCGGATTTACAAGCGCGCCGACCGTGTTCTGTTCGACGCAAAGACCTTTCGTGCCGACGGCCGTGCCGCAGGTGCCGGGCAGCAGGCCGTTCGGTGAATTCGCCGGGTAGGGCGGCGCCAGTGTCGGCTGGCATTTCGAGGCGTGGCCGTAATTCGGGTCCGAGCGGTCGACGCTCAGCGGTCCGGGACAAGGGTAGGCACCGGTGATGTTGCGATAGTCCTGTACCTTGTTAATGGCGGAGGCGATGTTTTCGTCGGTGCTCTTTATTTTCTGGCTTTTATCGTAGAGCGTATAGACGGAGAAAAACGCGCCGATGCAGATACCGATGACCAGAAGCGCCAGTGACATTTGCAGAAGATTGTAACCGGCTTGCGAAGAAGGTTTGCGTTGCATGTGTTTCATTCCTAAGGAGCGCATATGATGATCCCGTCACTTCTAACGCCCTGAATATATCCCGGGCAGGTCTGGTTGGGTAGTACAGTCGCGAATGTAGGTACCACGCAATTTGGTATAAGATGATAATCATCGCTGGCGGTGGGTTGGCTCGTGCTAATGCCCACCATTGCTTGTTTATTGGGGCAATGGATACCATCTCCGGCGATATCATTCGTATTAAAGCAATTTGCCGAACTTGAGTCGCAGATGATATCCGCTCTTATACCGTTATCCACCTTGATCGTCCCCGCGACATCCAGTTTTTGCGATGGGGAGGCGGTATTAATCCCTAAATTCAGGGTATTAAGATTGTAAATATTCGGTGTCACGACGGTCTGTGGCGGCGTGACGGAATTATCCGTTACCATGATGGATTGCCAGAGGTTCGAGTTCTGGCTCTTGCCGAAGAAAACGATATCGTCGAAATAAGTATTCCCGGCACCTTCGTAACGCCCGAGACCCTGCACGATCACTGCATCCTTGTCGCAGTTCGCATAGTCTTTCGACGTGGCGGCTGTGCCGCAGGCCTTGTAAAGGGCGCCGTCTACCGTATAGGCGCCATTGCCGTCCCGGCCATGTGAGATCAGCGCATATTCGCCGTCCTGTACGATGCCTGCCGTCGTGTTGCCATACTCATCCTGCGCATCGATCGCGCCGTTGTAGAATTTATAATGGCCCGCCTGTGTGAGACTTAAGGTGACGGCGTAGCTATATTGCCGTCCCCAGCCGTCAAGCGCGTTCTCGCTGGAGAACGGGGCCGGGTTTTCATCCATCGTGACTTCGCGGATCGAATTGAACGGATAGCCGCCGATCAGGACCGGATCGAGCACGCCGTCGCCATCCGCGTCAC
>JBEHYB010000096.1:0-7380 GCA_048498395.1 Pseudomonadota bacterium | reverse complement strand
TTGATGAAACTGTTGAAGTTTCCTTCAATCTCGGCATCGATCCGAAACAAAACGACCAGACCGTTCGCGGCATGATCGAACTGCCAAACGGCACGGGCGCGACTGTCCGCGTTGCTGTTTTCGCAAAAGACAAAAAAGCGGAAGAAGCGAAAGCTGCTGGCGCTGATATCGTCGGTGCGGAAGACCTGGCTGACAAGATCCTGGCCGGTAACATCGATTTCGATCGCTGTATCGCGACACCAGACCTGATGCCATTGATGGCGAAACTCGGTAAAGTCCTCGGCCCTCGTGGTCTGATGCCTAACCCGAAACTCGGCACAGTAACAATGGACATCAAAAAAGCTGTTGAATCTGCCAAAGGCGGTTCTGTTGAGTTCCGCGCTGAAAAAGCCGGTCTCGTACAGGCAGGCGTTGGCAAGATCTCGTTCGACGACAAGAAACTGGTTGAAAATATCCAGGCTCTCGCCGGCGCGATCGTTCGCGCGAAACCACCAGGTGCGAAAGGCACATACATGAAGAAGCTCTCTATCTCTTCAACAATGGGCCCTGGTATTAAGATCGACCTGACCAGCCTCGCGGCCTAAGTCAGAATAAATTCGAAAAACCCCGCCCAGTTTTAAAACCGTGGCGGGGTTTTTTAAACTCTATCCATCGGAACGGAGCAGACATGAAGCCATTTCCAAAAGATTTTATCTGGGGCAGCGCGACGGCAGCCTATCAAATCGAAGGCGGAGCCGCCCAGGATGGCCGCGGGCCTTCTATCTGGGATACGTTCTCCCACATTCCCGGCAATGTCGCCAATGGCGATACGGGTGATGTCGCCTGCGACCATTACAACCGTTTGGAAGAAGATCTCGATCTTATCGCCGGTGTCGTTCCGAATTACCGTTTTTCCATTTCATGGACCCGCATTTTCCCGACCGGCACGGGCGAGATCAATCAAAAGGGCGTTGATTTCTACAATCGCCTGATCGACGGACTGATCGCGCGCGGCGTGACTCCGTGGGTGACGATCTATCACTGGGATCTGCCGCAGGCATTGCAGGATAAAGGCGGCTGGGCCAATCGCGATATTATTAAATGGTTCGAAGATTACGCCGTCACTTGCGTCAAACTGTTCGGTGACCGCGTCAAGCACTGGATGATCATTAACGAACCGTCCGTTGTATCTTATCTCGGGAATGCGCTGGGTTTTTTCGCGCCGGGCATTAAGGATGAAAAGACTTACTGGGCCTGCGTCCATCACCTTAATATGGTTGTCGGTTCAAGCTTCCGCGCCATCAAGGCGATCAATCCGAACCTGCAGGTGGGATCGACCTATACGCCCGTGCCGCCGCGAATGGTGCATGAGAAAGACAACGATCTCGTGCCACTGCTGGAATGCGTATGGCATTACAATTTTCTTCATCCGCTCTTTACAGGGAAGTACCCTGAGATTGTTGCGGACAGCGTGGCAGAATTCGTTCTGTCCGGCGATGACAACGTCATGAAAGTCGATCTTGATTTCCACGGCCTGCAGCATTATTCCGCGATCTATTTCGACCGCAATCCGTCGAGCGTTCTGGGCGCGATGTTCGCCGGTGCGCCGAAAGATCTGCCGCAAAGCGATCTCGGCTGGGTCATAGATCCAAAAGCATTTCAGGACATCCTGCTGGAGCTGAACGCGAAATATCCGGGCAAGGTCTGGATCGTCACTGAAAACGGTATTTCACTGGACGACAAAATGACGGATGGCGAAGTGATCGACGATCGCCGCATCGCCTATCTCACCGATTATATGGCTGCCGTGCAGGGGGCCATGGATGGCGGCATGGATATCCGTGGATATTTCGTGTGGTCCCTGATGGATAATTACGAATGGGCCAGCGGTTACGGTCCCCGTTTTGGCCTTATTTATATAGATTATGCGCATAATCAGGTCAGGACCCCGAAAAAATCATACTTCTGGTACAAGAAATTCATTGAATCCCAGAAGTGAATTATGTATAACACCTGAAATCCCAACTTACTGAGTGAGGCCCAATGTCCCAGAATTCCGCACCCCCTGTAGCGGTTGTTTGTTCAACCTATCGCAACCCGGAACATGACAATACTGGCCGGATGATGGGATTGACCGGGATCATTACCCAGTTCCTCTCCCAGAATTACCCCGGCCGCGTCTCGCTCGCCGTCCTTGACACTTCACCGACACCGCATCCATTCGCCGTACAGGCCGCCGCCGCTAATAAAGACCGCTTTATCTACCTGCATATTCCTGACCGCAATAACATCAACCCGCTTTACAAAAAACTTTATCCCGAAGCGATGTCGCGCATCCCGGACGACGAAGCGCTGAAAACTCCTTACTGGCAATGGCAGGCCGCCAAAACGGAAGGCTGGGCGCGCTTCGTCCCGATCGAAGACGATTTCCCGCGCCCTGTGAATCTGGCCGAGCATATCTATCAGTCACGCCCGACTATCGGCATGAAAAAGAATGCCGGTGTTTTGGCTATCGCTGAATCTTTCGGCGAACCGGCCCAGATCGTCTTCACGGATGATGACGATTACCATGGCCCGGATTACGTCGCCGATCTCGTCAAAGGCCGCGGCGATGCAGGCTTTACGCGCATCAATCGCTATCTCGTCAATATCGACAATCCAAAGATCGCCAATGAGCAGGTATGGGGTCTCTACGACTTCCCGTTCCCGCAGGATGCGAACGGCACATACTATGTCACCGATAAAATGAAATCCGAGCCAATCCTGACGAGCGAAGTCCTGGAAGATGGCAGCATCCGCGCGGTCGATCCGAAAAGCTGGTTCAAGCGCGCCATGGTTCTTGCCTGGTCGCCATGCAGCCATGAAGGTGCGATCCATTCCTATGGATACGACATGTGGAAAAAAGGTTATGAAGCTTTCGGCGCAAGCCCTCCCTGCAGCTTCGGCGAAGACGTGATCTTCTATAAGATGATGAAAGATCATTTCGGTCATGAGTTCCAGGGCGTTCTGACTGACGTGCCTCTCGACCCGCAGAAGATGAACTTCCTGCGTACATCTGACGGCACCAACGCAACTTACCTGATGTACAACAGGCATTTCCCTGAAGGTCAGACAGCGCCGAAATGGGCTGTCGATTCAATGGCAAATTTCCGCGCTGTCGCGAAATCCGGCCTGAACCCGGCGGAGCTGATAAGCGATATGGGCGCGCATTACGCGAACACGGGCGAATATGATGCCGTCGATTTCGTCGAGCGTCGTAAATCCGTCGCAACCGGAGCGCCGGTAGTCAAGGGCCAGGATTTCAAACCATAATAATCATCTCAAATAATCAAGACCCCGCGCTGTCAGACAGGGCGGGGTCTTTGCTTTTCGGCATTCGCCGTGATAAGCCCATTGCATGAATAAAATACCCTGCTGGTTTGACGCGGATATGGGCTCTGACGATCGCCTCGCCATTTTGATGGCGTTGGGTTCCGGTCAGTTTCGCCCTCTCGGTCTGTCTACTGTCTACGGCAACGTCTCGGTGCAGACGGCGACCGCGAATGCCTGCGAGCTGTTCACCGCTTTCGGCTTAACGGAGATCCCGGTTTATGCCGGTGCGCATGAACCGTTAAACGGCATATTGCCGATCGGCGATAACGCTTATGGCGCGGACGGCGCGGGCGGTGTCAAACTGATCGGGGCCGATCAAGTGCGAATAAGCCCGACACCCGCGCCCAATGGCGCGCATAAGGAATTGCTGAACGCCGTTCTGTCGCAATCCGGACAGGTGACCGTTTTCGCAACCGGGCCTTTGACGAATATCGCGAGGATCGTGCAGGCGCTCGCAAGCGATCCCGCCAGTTTCGACGCATTCAGAAAGAAAACGAAATTCATCATCATGGGCGGGTCGCAAAAACCCGGGCCTTTCCCGAACCCGGCGCACCGCACGGGCAATATCACGGAATATGCCGAGTTTAACATGCATATGGACCCGTTGGCCGCGCAAGTGGTGTTCGATAGCGGGCTTGAATGCCATCTGGTCGCGATGGACGCGACCCAGCATCTCGATTTCTCGCCCGCGCGCCAGTCGCTTTTGAAAGATCGGATCGCAGGCGTTCTCGGCGGGAAACTGGTCGATATGATACGCATCGTCGAGCCGCTCGATATGGAGAAATACGGCACGCAAGGATCGTTCATGCATGATCCGCAGGTCGTCGTATATGCGATGAAACCGGAAATCTACAAGACGATCGCCTGTGATATATTTATCGAAGCCGATAACCCGCCCGAAGGCTGGGACCCTCAATCGCGCTACGGAAAAATGACGATACTGCCGAAAGAGAACGGACGCGTAACTTTCACGAGCGGTATCACGGCATCGGCGGATGAGGTATTCGCGCTTATCCTGAATAACATCCAGAAAATGGCGCAGTATTACAGCGGTTCGTAAACGGCGGCAGGTGCATCCTGAATTTGCGCGCTTGGCAGCAGGCCTTTGCCCTGTAACGCCGCGACCATTTTCGCAGGTATGATCTTGTATTTCAGTAAATGCTCTATCGCCAGTTCCGCGCGGGCATAAGGCGGCGCATAGCTATAGCCGTAGATTTCTTCCATGGTCAGGTTATGCGCGGATGACAGCCATGCGGAATAGAGTTTATCTTCTTTTAAATTGCCGGTCTTGATGGCCTCGATATAGGCGGCAACGGCTTTTTGTTCTCTCTCCGGCGGCTCTGCGTTTTCAAAGGCGCGATGTTGAAGCATGGTGCCTTCGTCGTTAAGTTCGAAAGTCGAGAGGCTGTTGCCTTTCTTGTCGCGAACGCTGAAAATCAGGCTCTTGCCGAGAATACAGTTCGGCGCATAGGAGTCGACGCAGTGATTCATTCTTTCATGTTCAGCCTGAAGTTCCTTACGGCTGAGCAGCGGAACGATCGTATAGGGTCCGAGCGCAGGCAGGGTTCCGGCATCGGCCTTCGGAAATTTCGCCGCCCATTTCTCAATAAGTTTGACTCCGGCAGCATCGTCAAACTTTTGCAGAGCACGCGAAATAATAGCCCAGTGCTGGTGGTGACGCGTATTCATGTCCATTAAATCAAACGGGGTGAGATAAGAAAAAGTTTTCTCGATCTCTTCGTAGGTATCCAGGACTTTGCCGGCCATATAAATATCGTTTGCTGGATCACGCTTCGGATCGTTCTGAACAAGGCAGGCCGCCAGGTTTTCAGCAATGAATTTGGTCGTATCTCCCAATGTATCGAAAGGCTTTTTCTCCAGCATGGCCCTGAAAGATTCCTGTTGGCGATGGCTGAATTTACTTAGATCTGCATAGAGTATTGTGCTGTCTTCAGATGCGCGATCTGTCAGCTCCATCAACTCCATGGAATAAACGGACAGCATGGTTGTGGTGTCTATTTTTTCGAAAAGTTCGAGCTCTTCCTTGTTTCTGGGAAAGAAGTCGAGGGGAAGATTGTCTACCAATTTATTGAACAGAAAAGGGTTTACCGGTTCATCAAATTTCAACATCCGTTTGAGATGCTTGTCTTCAAGTGACGCGCAACCCAAAGCATGAAAGTAGGGAAGAACCGCTGGGACAAGCGGTTTGCCTTCTGCAATCTCCTGCCACATCAAATCTCTGCGCTCGCGTTCGTATGCTTCATATTCAACACCCGGATAGGAATGGTAAAGAGAGGGGCAAACATCCATAGCCTGAAGATGGTATTTAAGAATGCGGTGTCCGTCATGTTCCTGCTTTTTGGAGCGCAGGTTATAACAAAAGCGCCGAAACTCGTTCTCGCGCACGAAGGGCATTTTATCAACGAAACGGTCAAAGATGGCCATCAGGTCATCCGGAAAATCCGTCAGGATTTCTCGGGCGGCGATTTTGGCTTCTGATGAATTGTAGTTAGTAAACATGTCTTTTTACTCAATAAGTAATCCATGCCGGTATACTAAATAGAAGGAGTCATAATATTTCTTTGTATTAGGCTATTAATTGTGCGTTTTGTCAGGGCATAATTCTCAGCCGCCGCTTTGAAAAATATTTGTGCTCTCTCATAGGGTATAATGCCCTCATAGCCGTATATCTCTTCACTGGTAAATTGAGCTCTCTTTGCAACCCAATCTTCATAGTTCTTATTTTCTAAGATTTCTTTTGTTTGTATTGCTTTTATATAGGCATTAACAGCGTTCTGCTGATTTTCAGAAGGTGTAGTGTTACCATATCCGAAATGCTGAATTAATTGATTGTCTTCATTTATTTCGAATGTTGAAAGACTATTTCCTTCTTCGTCGCGAAGACTATAAACATGACTTTGGCCCAAGATGCATTTAGGCGCGTATGTATCGACACAGTGATCAAGTCTCTTATACTCTTCGATCAGATCGTTCCGCGTTAAGAGGGGAACAATCTTGAGATCTCCTAAAACAGCTAGTGTTGAAGAATCTGCGCCGGGATAACGAGTGACCCATTCTTGCACCAAGGTTCTAACGTGTAATGAGTCGTATTCCTCCAGCGCTCTTACTATGTGCGCTCTATTTTTATGCATCTGAAAGTTCAGATCCATCATGCCGCTTAGTTTTTGCTCGGCAAAAATATTATAGACTTCCTTTAATGCCAGTATTTGGAATTTCTCTATATGCTTCAGGTTTGTAAATTTTGCTTTGGGATCATTATGCATTAATGAGGATGCAATATTTTCATGCAGCCATGAGGCTGTATCTCTCAGGGTTGCAATAGGCTGTTCCTGGTTTTTCTGATCAAACATTTCGTGAGTCTTAGCATTGAAGGCTCTCAAACATGTTGATCGCAGATTGTTTTGGTCAGCCCGAACATGACGAAGGTCCGCGACATTAACTCTTTTTAGGGAGGTAGAATTTATGACTTGGCGTAAATTCGAAAGTTCCTGTGCATTTTTCGGAAAGTGATCAATGGATAAATTTTCAGCGATATGATCTAGCAAATCATCAGAAACATAGAGGCAATTCTTTATCGCAGCTTTAATATGTTTTTCTTCGATAAAATGATTTTTCTTAAATTTAAAATAACGAATCAGGGCAGGAATTAAGGGCTTTCCTGCATCTATATTATCAAACAGTTCTTTGTAGTGTTTACTTGGATAATGATGTGTATCGTTCGCATCTGATAAAGGTGCCCCCATAATTTTTGAAAGATAAGGAAAAGAAAGGCATGCTTGTAGCCGGTATTTAATTCTTGTCTGGCCTTCTTTTCGTCTTGTTTGAGCTTCTAATGTCTTGCAGAAACCAAAAAATATATAAGGATTCGATATCCAGTTCTGGGCAATCTTGTCCAGCAATGCCTGATTGTCCTTATCCATTTTTGCTTTTACTTCAGCTGCAATTGCTTGAATTTCTGGTTTCATATTCTTCTCCTGCAGGGGCTTTTTAAATTCATATAATAATTAT
>JBEHYB010000095.1:0-7408 GCA_048498395.1 Pseudomonadota bacterium | reverse complement strand
GCCGCCCGCGTCTACGCCGCCGCCGAAGCGAAAAAGGGGTAAATTGTGCCGTGCCGGGTGTCGTCGTCGTGTACTGGCCTTTATCGTAAACCATGGAAAGGCCTTCAGATGCCCCTTTGGGTTTCGAGAGATATTCCTGGAACATTGGATTTTGCGTGCGGTAGCCGGGCGTGCTGACGTTGGCCACGTTGTTGGCCACGATATCCATAGAACGCTGCAGAACTACCTGCCGGGAGAGCCCGACATATAAACTACTATCCATAACCTTAATCCCATTGTTACTGAGCGGTTTTTACCGTCTCGTTTGTACCTTGGGGGAATGAATTGCAGGGTCCGTGCCAGTTTCCTTATTTCAATAAAATCAGGGATTTACCAATAAAACAGGGTTTCGTGGAATCCGCTTTGTCCACAGCCGGACTGGCGACGGGAAGAGTGCTTGCCATTTTTGCCGGGTGGAAAGGCGAACGGAACGCAATAAATGATTTGGTGAAATTTAACAAAGAGTTAGAATGCATGAATCGATTCTTCTCTCTACTTCCCAGCAAATAGCAGGATTTTCATGGCAGACACCAAAGGCAAAGAGATTCAACCGGCGGCAGAAGGCGGCGAGGAAGTTACGCCGATTGACGACGGCGAGAAAAAGGGCGGCAAGAAAAAGCTCATTATTATACTTGTGCCGGTCATCCTGTTGCTCGGCGGCGGAGCCGCGGCCTATTTCACGGGCGCACTCGACAAGATCCTCGGCAAGAAACCTGCTGCCGAAGCGGGTAAAGAAGCCGGCGGGGAAGAGAAAAAAGCCGAAGGCGGCGAACATGAAGGCAAGGAAGGCGAGGGCGCGCCGGGCGTAGCTTTCCTCAAAATCCCTGATCTGATCGTCAACCTGAACAGCGATAACGGCGAGCAGCGTTACCTGCGTCTTTCTATCCAGCTGGAGCTTGCCAACGCCGCCGACCAGGCAGCGGTCGAGAAAGTCCTGCCGCGCGTGGTGGACCAGTTCCAGACCTATCTGCGCGAATTGCGGCTTCAGGACTTAAGGGGTTCGAAAGGTATCTACCGACTGCAAATGGAGCTTCTTTCCCGCGTCAACCAGGCGGCGGCCCCGATACAGGTCAAAGATGTCCTTTTTCAGGAAATTCTGATACAATAAGTCAAGCAAGAAAAATTCTTATCCAATTGGCCCGATACTTGAAAGCAAGGCTTTGAGAAATAAGAATATCTAAAGGATACCGGAAAGGATTGCCCTGATGGCTGACGCGCCAACCCAGGATGCCAAGCAAGAAGAGATGAGTGAAGAAGAGCGTCGGATGATGGCCGAATGGGAATCCATGGCCGCCGATGCTCCTGCCGAGGGTGGAGCTGCCGCTCCCGAAGAAAATACAAGAATTCTCAACCAGTCCGAAATCGACTCCCTGCTTGGCTTTGACGATGCCGGCTCCGGCGGCGACACATCGGGCGTGATGGCGCTCGTCAACGCCGCCCTTGTCAATTACGAACGCCTGCCGATGCTCGACATCGTGTTCGACCGTCTCGTGCGTTTGATGTCGACCTCGCTCAGAAACCTGACCTCCGATAACGTCGAGGTTTCCCTCGACCAGATTTCCACCGTGCGTTTCGGCGATTACCTCAATTCAATTCCGCTCCCCGCCATGCTTTCGGTCTTCAAGGCTTCCGAGTGGGACAATACTGGTTTGCTCGTTGTCGATAGTGCGTTGATCTATTCCGTCGTCGACGTTCTCCTCGGTGGCCGTAAAGGCACGCCGTCGATCCGCGTCGAAGGCCGTCCCTATACGACGATTGAATCAAGGCTTGTCGAGCGTATGCTCAACGTGACGTTGTCCGATATGTCTTCGGCGTTCGATCCGTTGTCGCCGGTGACGTTCAATCTGGACCGCATGGAAACCAACCCGCGTTTCGCGGCGATCACGCAATCCGGGAACGCCTGTGTTCTCGTTCGCATGCGCGTCGATATGGGCGATCGCGGCGGGCGCATTGAAATTCTTATTCCTTATGCGACCCTCGAGCCTATTCGTGAACTGCTCCTGCAGATGTTCATGGGGGAAAAATTCGGTCGCGACTCCATCTGGGAAACGCACTTGACCAACGAACTTTATCAAACGGACGTGGCCTTGCAGGCTGTTCTTGGCGAACGCACGGTCTCGCTCGGCGAAATGCTCGGCTGGGAAAAAGGGACGATCGTGATGTTCAATACGAAACCGACGGACAAGGTGGAAATGCGCTGCGGCGATTTCCCGATGTTCAACGGGCCGATGGGACAGAAAGAAGGCAATATCGCCGTCAAAATCGAACGCTATATTCCGCCGGTTCAGGAATAGATCATATTTTTAAAGGGTGCCTGCGAACATGCCACTGAGTTTAGTAATGGACATTCTTATTATCGTGCTGCTGGCGGCCACCATCTTTTATGCGGTGCGCCTGTCGCGCCATCTTGATGTTTTTCGCTCGAACCGTTCGGACATGGAAAGACTGATCCGCGATCTCTCGTCGCAGATTACCCGCGCGCAGGAAGGCATTACGACGCTCGACGAGATCGCCAAGGAGTCGAGCGACGAGCTGCGCAAGCTTGTCGATCGCGCGACGGGCCTGTCAGACGAACTGCAGATCATCACCCAGTCGGGCAACAGCCTGGCGACGCGCCTTGAAGGTCTCGCGACCAAAAACCGTGAACTCTCCGACCAGATGGGCGAACGCGCCGTCAATCTTGTCTATCCGGGCGGCAAGCCGCCGGTGCTGACCGCCGAGCGCAAGCCTGAACCGGGAAGCGCGCCGAAATCTTTCTTCTCGATCCGCGATCCGGATTTCAGAAGCGATGACGATGATGACATGTCCGATGATGACGGTCTTTTGACCCAGTCGGAAAAACAACTGGCAGCGGCGCTGCGCCGCAAAGGCAAAGGCGATCCTAAATGAGCGAATTTCTTGAGAGATTGATGAAGCGGCTCCGCCTGCTTCCCGTTCTGGTTGCCGTTGCCTCGCTGACCTTCATGGTGCGCGTCGGCGATACGTTTATGGAGATCAAGCATATGAGCGGCGCGGCTTATGCGCAGGACAAGCCTGTCGATGCGAAAACAGCTGCTAAAACAGACAGCAAGGTGCCAGACCTGCCGGCTGACCCCGCAAAAGTCGGAGTGAAGGATGCGAACGGCGCGATCCCGCCGAAAGAGCCGCTCGATGAAGCGGGCGAGAAGGCGTTGCCTGAAGATATTTCAAAAGAAAAACCTCCATCGACCGCGGACGCGATCAAATTGCCGTCGACATCGGCCACCAACGAGAAAAAAGACTGGGCGGATTCAGAAACCGATTTCGACAACTCCGCCGTGCGCAAGGAAGTTTATGACGATCTGATGGCGCGCCGTCAGTTGATAGAGACGAAAGAGAAAGAGCTCGAACAGCGCGAGGCCTTGCTCAAGGCAGGGACGGAAGAGGTCAACAAGAAGGTCGAGGAATTGAGCTCGATCAAGAACGAGATTCAATCATTGCTGAAAAAACAGAGCGCCGATGATGCTGCCAATACAGACCGCCTGGTCAAAATATACGAAGGTATGAAGCCGAAGGACGCGGCGCGTATATTCGACCAGCTTGATATGGATGTTCTTTTATCAGTGGTTACTAAAATGTCGGAACGTAAGGTTTCCCCGATTATCGCCGTGATGAACCCTGAAAAAGCCCGTAGTTTGACACTTTTCCTGTCAGAACAGAACAAGCTGCCAAGCTCGTCCAACACGCCGACCGGCTTCGGCGACCCGATGAAACCCCCGGCTTTACCAGAATCAGCCGTTCGTTAGGCCGCATATTTCCCCTTTGTAAGCTTATTTTTTAAGCGTAGGATTTTGTTAATTTTTGCGTTGCATACTGAGGACGCTATTCAGTCGGCCGTCTTTCGCCCACCGGCCATATATAATTTATAGGAGATATTTAGATGAGCGTAGATAAGAACATGAACGTGCTGATCGTTGATGATTACAAAACGATGTTGCGTATCATCAGCAATCTTCTCAAACAATTGGGATTTGCCAATGTCGACGAGGCGACCGACGGATCGATGGCGCTCGATATGTTCAAGACAAAACAATACGGGCTGATTATTTCAGACTGGAACATGGAGCCGATGTCCGGCCTTGAGCTGCTGAAAAGCATTCGCACAGGCACGCAGAACAAGGACGTGCCTTTCATCATGATTACTGCTGAAAGCAAGACTGAAAACGTCATTGCCGCCAAACAGGCAGGTGTCAATAACTATATCGTCAAACCATTCAATGCCGACACACTCAAGGGCAAGATGGCTGCCGTTCTTGGCGACTTCTAGGATCTAAAAAAGGGAACACGGGGATGACTCAACCTACGACATTAAATACAAAAGAGCTGGCGGAAGAACACGGCATTGGCCGCGATAAAGTCGTCCAGCTGATCAATTCCGTTCTTGAGCGCGTCGAAGCCCAGGAAGACCTGTCTCGCGAGAAGCTTTATAACGAAGTACGCGCTTTGCAGGACCTGATTGAGGAAACACGCCAGGAAATCAGCGCAACCAAGGTCGGTGACGTATCTTTCAAACATATCCCGAATGCCGCCGGCGAGCTTGATGCGGTTATTGCGGCGACCGAAGCCGCGACCGGTGTCATCATGGACGGTTGTGATAATATTACTGCCGAAGCCGAAAAACTGGCTCCTGCGCAGAAGGATTTCATGCTCAATGAAGTCACGAAAATTCTCGAAGCCTGTTCGTTCCAGGATATTACCGGCCAGCGTATCAGCAAGGTGACCAAGAACCTCAAATCCATCGAGGAAAAGGTCGGCGCGTTGCTGAAAATTCTTGCCGAGAAAATTCCGGGCCTGCCCCATACCAGTGAAGACGACGATACAAGGGTCGGGGACGAGCGTCTCAAAAACGGACCCCAGATGCCCGACAAGGCCGTCTCGCA
This sequence comes from Pseudomonadota bacterium, assembly GCA_048498395.1. Classification (GTDB taxonomy): domain Bacteria; phylum Pseudomonadota; class Alphaproteobacteria; order Micavibrionales; family Micavibrionaceae; genus Micavibrio_B. The sequence continues at coordinate 2,471 of JBEHYB010000095.1, read as the reverse complement.
AGCCGACATCGATAAGTTGCTGGCAGATCTGTTCTAATTCCATATCTGACTTGTTCAAGGGCGCGGGCTATGGCAGTTTAAGCCATGGTCCGAATCCGTTTTCTCCTGTGGTTTTTTACAGTGCTGACAGTCGCATTCCCCGCTTTCGCGGATGATGCCGTCAATGTCCGTGCGAGCGCCAAGGATGACTACACCCGTATCGTGTTTGAATGGCCGAAAGCGCCGTCCTATGTCACCGACCAGACCGGGTCATCCCTCACTTTGAAATTCCAGTCAGCCGCAAAATTTTCAGTCGAGGGTCAGGCCCCGACCGGATTGCCGCGCGTGACATCTTATGCAACGCCCGATGCCAAAACGGCCGTGATCGGATTTATCGCCGGTCAGGAAGTGCGCCATTTCGAAATCGGCAACAAGGTCATCGTCGATATTCGCGGCAAGGTGGATGGCGCGGCAGTACCTGCGAAGAAGCCTGATGCGAAACCCGCCGATATGGCCGCTGATGCTGCCACGAAAAAAGCTGTTACTGATTTAACGGCGCTCTCCAAAAAAGAGAAACCTATCAAGCTTGAGAATGTGAAGGTCGAGCCTGTCGCCAAGGCGGCGATTGCCGAACCGAAAGAAAACCCGGGCACGGCCGATACGCCGACCGTCATTCAGGTTACGTCGACTGAAGTCGTGGGCCTCTCTGTATTCAAGCGCTTTGGAAATCTATGGATCGTTATTGATGTGCCTGATTATCCGCTCGCGCCGCAGATCATGGGCGGTGACGCAAAAAAATTCGGCACGTTCGAACGCATTCCTTTGAAAGAGGCGACGGCGTTTCGTGTCGCCTTGCCGAATGACAAGCCGTTCCATGTTGAAGGCGGCGGGCTGGTGTGGAAAATTATTTCGGACAATATTCCGCCCGGCGCGGCGCAGACGGAATTTAGCCAAGTCGCCGATGCGGCGAGTAAGAAATCTTCGCTGTTATGGCCGGTGCCGAGCGCGCGCCGTGTGATCGAGCTGGCCGATCCGGTGGCGGGCGATACGCTCAAGGTCGCGACCGTCGATCTCGCAAAATTCTACAGCGGCAATGTGCATGACTACGCTGAATTCGGCACCCTGCAATCGCTCGCCGGTCTTGCGATTGAAAGTAAAATCGACGATCTCTCGGTCAAGAAAACCGACAAAGGTATTGAAATCAGTTCTGGCGGCGGCATTTCCGTTTCGCCCGAGCGCGATACTTTATCTTTGAAAGCACCTCCCGCGCCTGAAAAATCCGATGCGACGACGGCACCGGGGGCAGCGCCGGCTGAAAAAGCATCCGCGGCCGCTTCGCCGAAGATTTTTCGTTTCGATCAATGGAAGATGGGCGATCCGGAAGCGGCAGAACAGAACCGCCGTATTTTAATGTCGGGGCTCAATGATAAAACGGATCAGGGCAAGGCGCAGGACCTCCTGACGCTCGCCAAGATGGAGCTTGCCAATGCGCGCGGTCCCGAAGCGATGGGGTATCTCGATCTTGCGAGCCAGTTCGTACCCGATCTATCGACGACGCCTGAGTTTACGGCGTTGCATGGCGCGGCGGCGACACTTGGCGGCGAGAACGAGCGCGCACTGCGTGATTTTTCAAGCGAGCCGCTCAAGGACTTATCCGAAATACCGCTCTGGAAAGCCTATGTTCTTGCAGGGCTCGAGGACTGGAAACAGGCCGCCGATACGCTGCCTGCCGATTTTTCCAACCTGTCGCAATATCCCGATCAGGTTAAAATTCCGATGGCGCTGGCGCTGGCCGAAGTCGCGCTGCGCGACGGTGACTTGAAGAAAGCGCAAGCGCTGATGGATATGGCGAATACGAAAGACATGATCCTTCCTTATCAGGCCGCGCTCGATTACATGCGCGGCGAGTCTGCGCGCCAGCAGGGCAATACAGCCGAGACCGAGAAACTCTGGACGGCGCTTAAAGACGGCAGGGACGATCTTTACCGTGCGAAAGCCGGCCTCGCGCTCACGACGTTGCAATTGGATAAAAAGGAAATCAAGCCGGATGAGGCGATCGATCGTCTCGAAGGCTTGCGTTATGCATGGCGCGGGGATGAACTTGAAACATCCATCAATTACAAGCTCGGTCAGGTCTATATCGCCAATAACGATCCGATCAAGGGATTGCTGATGCTGCGGCAGGCCGCGAATTTATCGCCGGGCTCGGATCAGAGCAAAAAGATAAACGCCGAGATGGCATCGACTTTCAATAGTCTGTTCGAGCCGAACCGCATCAAGGATATCAATCCTGTCGATGCCGTGAGCCTCTATAATGAATTTTCAAACCTTGTGCCGCAGGGGCAGGGCGGCGAGAAAATCGCGCGCCAGCTCGCCGACCGTCTTGTTGATGCCGATCTTTTGCCGCGCGCGGCTTCGCTTTTACAGTCGCAGGTCGATAGCGGGAAATTATCAGGCGTGGACGGCGCGATGACAGCTATCCGTCTTGCCTC
>JBEHYB010000094.1:0-7643 GCA_048498395.1 Pseudomonadota bacterium | reverse complement strand
CCGATGGTCGCGTCGATCTGCACGGGCGCGTTCGTGCTCGGCGAAGCGGGCTATCCAACCTTCTCCCGGTGGGAGAAGGCTTAGAAGCCGAATCCCGCCTTGCGCGGGATTTTGTATGTCATTAGAGTAATCCGCGGAGAGGTATAACATGTCAGCCCAGCCAGCCCAGAAATCTGAAAGTCAGCCTGCCACCCAAGCAAAATTCAAACGCGTTCTTTTAAAAATTTCCGGCGAAGCCCTGATGGGCAGCAAGGAATTCGGCCTCGACCCGGATACGGTCGCCCGCATCGCGCAGGACGTGAAGGAAGTTATCGATATGGGCGTTCAGGTCTGTATCGTCGTCGGCGCCGGGAATATTTTCCGCGGCGTATCCGGTGCCTCATCAGGCATGGACCGCACGACAGCCGACCACATGGGAATGCTCGGCATCGTCATCAATGCGCTTTGCATGCAGAACGCTCTTGAGAAAATCGGTATCAAAACCCGCGTCCAGTCCGCGATCCAGATGGATCAGGTCTGCGAGCCTTATATCCGCCGCAAGGCCATGCGCCACCTGGAAAAAGGCCGCGTCGTCATTTTCGCAGCCGGCACCGGCAATCCATACTTCACATCCGATACCGGCGCATCGCTGCGCGCGTCAGAAATGAATTGCGACCTGATCGCCAAGGGCACCAAGGTCAACGGTATTTACACCGCCGATCCATTTAAGGACCCTGCGGCTGTCAAATACGATCACCTGACCTATATGGATATACTGACCAAGGACCTGAAAGTCATGGATGCCACCGCCGTTTCACTGGCGCGTGAGAACAAAATCCCGGTTATGGTTTTCTCGATCCGCGAGAAAAGCAACTTCGCGAAAGTCATGCGCGGAGAGGGTGAATTTACAATTGTCAGCGATAAAGCGTAAGAATAAGAGGAAACTATGTCTTTTAATATAAACGAAATGAAGCAGCGCATGCAGTCATCTCAGGAAAATCTTGAGAAGGAATTTGCGGGTCTGCGTACAGGCCGCGCGAACGCAGGTATGCTTGATCCGGTGACTGTCGATGTTTACGGCGCGCGCATGCCGCTCAACCAGGTTGCGACCGTCGGCGTGCCGGAAGCGCGCTTGCTCACCGTTCAGGTATGGGACCAGAGCCAGACAAAGGCTGTTGAGAAAGCCATTCGCGACGCGGGTCTTGGCCTTAACCCGCAAGCTGAAGGCTCATTGATCCGTGTACCGGTTCCCGAGCTTTCAACAGAACGCCGCACCGAACTCGTCAAGGTCGCCGGAAAATACGCTGAAGCCGCGCGCGTCGCCATCCGCAATATTCGCCGCGACGGCATGGACGCGATCAAGAAACTTGAGAAAGACAAAGTGATCTCGGAAGACGATGCAAAGCGTCAATCGGACGACGTGCAGAAAGCAACAGACGGCTTTATCAAAAAAGTCGATGAGCTTCTCGCGCAAAAAGAAAAAGATGTCATGAAGGTCTGATGACAGAGAATTCTGAAACCACTCAATCGGCCCGCCATGTTGCCATCATTATGGATGGGAATGGACGCTGGGCGCGGGCGCGCAACCTGCCGCGCACGGCCGGGCATCAGCGCGGCATCGAAGCGGTCAAGCGCGCGATTGAGGCGGCAGCGGAACTTAAAATCGAATATCTGACATTGTTCGGCTTCTCATCCGAGAACTGGAATCGCCCGAAAGATGAAGTGTCGGAGTTGATGCGGTTGCTGCGCTATTACCTGCGCTCGGAAACGGCGGAACTTCATAAGAACGGGATCAAGTTACGCGTAATCGGCGATCGCACGAAACTCGCGGCCGATATCGTCGAACTGATCGAAAACGCCGAGCGACTGACGACGGATAATCAAAGATTGAATCTTGTCATCGCGCTGAATTATGGCGGACGTCAGGACATTTTGCAGGCGACCAAACAGATTGCCGATCACGTCTGGAAACAAAACCACCAGTTGACCATCGAAGAAGTTGAATCACTGTTGCCGCAATTCCTCTATACCGCCGGCATTCCTGATCCCGACCTGATGATCCGCACCAGCGGCGAAAAACGGATTTCAAATTTCCTGATCTGGTCCTGCGCCTATACTGAATTCGTGTTCACCGATGTTTTATGGCCTGATTTCAGCAGGGAAGACCTTGAAGCCGCCCTGGCTGAATATAACAATCGCGACCGCCGTTTCGGTGGATTGAAATCGGACAGCAAATCCAGCGAAGGACAGTAATGTCAAATCTTCAGCTCAGACTCCTGTCATCGCTCGTTCTTATTCCCGTTATTTTCGGCGCGATCATCATCGGCGGCCTGACTTTCAAGATTTTCATCGGCCTTGCATTTGTTATCGCTCTTTATGAGTCGATCACGCTTTCGCTGAAAACCACGCGCCGCGCGGCCTTTATCATTCTGGGCAGCATCTATCTCTCATTCTGCTTTTATGAATTTTATTCATTACGTCACGATTTTGAAAACGGGCTTTATCTCGTGCTGACCATGCTGGTCGTCGTCTGGGCCGGTGATACGGGAGCTTATTTTATAGGCCGCAAATTCGGAAAACATAAAATGGCCCCTACCATCAGCCCGAACAAGAGCTGGGAAGGGCTATTCGGTTCCGCCCTGTTTTCCAGCCTCTTTTTGTTATTGCCGATATATTTTGCCGGTAATCTCTCCGCCATCATTCCAAACGTGATCGCAAAACCCGATAGCACGGAAACGGTTTTCCTGCTGCTGATCGGCGGACTTCTCGGCTATATCGGACAGGTCGGCGACCTGATTGAATCTTTCCTGAAACGCAGCGCAGGCGCTAAAGATTCAGGACACCTGATTCCGGGCCATGGCGGCATACTGGACCGCGTCGACTCACTGTTGCTTGTTGCCCCGTTTTTTGTGTTTATCGCCCGCTATGTCCTCTAAGACCGTCACCATCCTTGGCTCAACTGGATCGATCGGAAAAAATACGCTCGATCTCGTCAAGCATCATCCAAAGAAATTCAAACTCCGCGCGCTGACCGCGTTTAAAAATGCAGATTTGTTGATCGCACAGGCGATAGCTTTCAGGCCTGAAATGGTCGCGATCGGCGATCCGGCTTTTTATGAGAAGGTCAAAGCCGCGCTCGCGCCCCACGACATCAAAGTCGTCGCGGGCGAGGAGGGTATTATCGAAGCCGCCTCCCTGCCTGTCGATATTTCAATCGGCGCCATTGTCGGGATCACGGGATTAAATCCACTAATGGCCGCGCTTGGCAATGCGAAAGTGCTGGCGATCGCCAATAAGGAACCGCTGGTTGCCGCCGGAAATATTTTTCTGAATGCGGCAAAAGAGAAGGGCACGAAAATCCTGCCGCTCGACAGCGAGCATAACGCCATCTTCCAGGTGTTCGAAGAGCGTAACCGATCATCGGTTTTAAGATTGATCCTCACAGCTTCCGGCGGACCGTTCAGGACATGGTCACACGCCGAGATGGAAAACGCCACGCGCGAACAGGCGCTCAAACATCCGAACTGGAGCATGGGCTCGAAGATCACGATCGACAGCGCGACGATGATGAACAAAGCGCTTGAGATTATCGAGGCTTATTACCTGTTCGATATGCCGGCGAGCCAGATCGACGTGCTGATCCATCCGCAATCCGTCGTGCATTCGATGGTTGAATATAATGACGGCTCGGTGCTGGCCCAGCTCGGCGCGCCGGACATGCGCACGCCGATTGCTTATGTGCTCGGCTGGCCCGAACGGATCAACACGCCGGGCGGGAGGCTCGACTGGAGTTCCCTTGCAAAGCTTGAATTTGAGCCGGTCAGTTTTGAGCGGTTTCCGGCGGTCAAAATGGCCTATGAATGCCTGGAGGCCGGCCCGGCTGCGCAGGTCGCTTTCAACGCAGCGAACGAGGTCGCGGTCGAAGCGTTTCTGGACGGCAGGATAAGCTTCAACCAGATTTTAAGAATTGTCGGTAAAATACTGGAATCCCAGCCTGTTCAGGCTATACACACACTCAGCGATGTTATATTTCTGGATAAATCTGTGCGCGAGCGGACAAAATCCTATATAATCAACTAAACCAGAAATTTTGAGGGTACTTCATACATGGATAATATTATCAGCTTCGTTCAGATGGCGGCATCCAATGTCGGGATCTACGGTGTCACTTTTCTGGTTATCCTGGGTATTCTGGTTTTCGTTCATGAATGGGGTCACTATATCGTAGCTAGACTTTGCGGCGTTCGCGTCGAGACTTTCTCGATCGGCTTCGGCAAAGAGCTGTTCGGTTTCAATGACAAGCACGGCACACGCTGGAAAATTTCACTGATCCCGCTTGGCGGCTATGTCAAAATGTTCGGCGATACGGACCCTGCGAGCGCAGGTCATGTCGATGCAAAGGAAATCACATCGACGGAACGTGAAGGCGCGTTCTTCGCGAAGCCTGTCGCTAAGCGCGCGGCGGTGGTTTTCGCCGGCCCGGCCATCAACTTTATTTTCGCGATTATCATTCTTGCCATTCTCTATGGCTTTGTCGGCAAACCTTTGACCCCGCCGCAGGCGATGGGCGTTGAAGTAGGGGGCGCGGCGGATATCGCCGGGTTCAAACCGCATGACATTATCAAAAGCATAAACGGCAAGCAGATCGAGAGCTTCGACAATATCAAACGCGAAGTGATGCTGGCGCTCGATACGCCGATGAATTTCGTCGTCGAGCGTGACGGCAAGGAAGTCGACCTTGTCGCAACACCTAAAAAGACTTTGGAAAAGGACCGTTTTGGCTTTTCACATGAGCAGGGCTTCCTCGGTCTGATCGGCCCGGCAAATGGCGTGGATGTTAAATCGATCGCCAAGATCAATGGCAAACCGGTGCCGAAAGAGATCAAGAAAACCCGCCAGATTCTCATCCAGAATTTGAACCATGACCTCGTTCTCGAGATGACAGGCGGCAAGCCTGACTCGAGTATGCGCGTGCGTCCGCCGGCGGATCTCAACAAACATCTCGATGACAGTAAGGACAGCGAATTCAACGCGCTGATCCTTGGCGTGCGCCCGGGCGATGAAGTGCGTAAGATGAATCCTGTTCAGGCAGTTTATGAGTCCGTCGTCGATACGGGCGGCATCATCTCCGACACGCTCAAAGCAATTGGCCAGATGGTCACGGGAACAAGAAGCGCATCCGAACTTGGCGGCATTATCCGCATCGGCGCATTGGCTGGTGATATGGCCGAGCGCGGCATGATCGCTTTGGCGACTTTCACCGCCCTGTTGTCGATCAATCTCGGACTGATTAACCTTTTCCCGATCCCGATGCTGGATGGCGGGCACCTGCTGTTTTACGCACTTGAGGCCATGAAGGGCAAACCGCTCTCCGAACGCACTCAGGAATACGCGTTCCGCTTCGGCCTGGTAGTACTGGTCTGTCTGATGATTTTTGCCAACCTGAACGATATTATCCAGCTAATCCTGTAATTTTCACGCCTGGAAATAGCATATTGCATAATATATGATTTTTGCTGTGCCTATCTTGTCAAATAAAGCTTGATAGGGCACAGTAGTCAGGCTAATTTTTCCTCGCTCAAACAATCATTTGCAAGATAAAGAGAATTTCAGAAATGCGGAATTTTTACCGTTATGCCGTCTGCGCAACTTTGCTCGTGCTCGCCACAGCCACGCAATCCTTCGCCGGAACCGTTAGGGAAATTCGCGTCGTCGGCTCGGAACGTATCGAACCAGCGACAGTCCTCAGCTATCTGGACCTCAAAAAAGGCGATGAAGCGACACAGGAATCGCTCGACGCAGGTCTCAAAAGTCTTTTCGCCACAGGCCTTTTCGCCGATGTCAATCTGACAGAGACCGATGGTGTCGTCACCGTCAAGATCGCCGAGAACCCGGTCATCAACCAGATCGCTTTTGAAGGCAACAAGGAAATCAAGGACGAAGAATTGCAGTCTGAAATCCAGCTGCGCCCGCGTCAGGTTTTCACCCGCACCAAAGTGCAGGGCGACGTATCGCGTATTTTCGAACTCTACAGACGCAAAGGCCAGTATTCCGCTACTGTCGAACCGAAAGTCATCAAACTCGACCAGAACCGCGTCAATCTCGTATTTGAAATTGCCGAAGGCCCTGTCACCAAAATCAGCACTATTCGTTTCATTGGTAACGATCGCTTCAGCGACGACGAACTGCGCAGCGTGATCACATCCCAGGAACACCGCTGGTATAACTTCCTGACCACCAGCGACCGTTATGATCCGGACCGCGTGGCGTTCGATCAGGAACAGATCCGCCAGTTCTATCTGAAAGAAGGTTATGCCGATTTCCGCATTCTCTCAGCCGTGTCCGAACTGTCACAGGATAAAAAGAATTTCTTCATCACGATGACGGTTGAAGAAGGCAAGCGCTACAAGGTTAATGATATCCGCATCAACTCGCAAATCCGCAACCTCGACCCGAACGTCCTGACCGACAAGGAAACTTTCAAGGTCGGCGACTGGTATAACGCCGAGGAAGTTAAGACCACTGTCGACAACATGACGAAAAAACTAGGCGACCTGCAATACGCCTTCGTCACCGTTGCGCCGGATGTAGAGCGCAACCGCGACAAGCAGACAATCGATGTTGTTTTTAACATCAATGAAAGCCCGCGCGTATTCGTCGAGCGCATCGATATCAACGGTAACGTCCGTACGCTCGATAAAGTGATCCGCCGTCAGGTCGATCTCGTTGAAGGCGACCCGTTCAACCGCACCAAACTCGCGAAATCCGAACAGGACATCAAAGACCTGGGCTATTTCGAAAAAGTCGACGTGAAGACCCTGCCGGGCTCCGCGCCTGATAAAACAGTCGTCGACGTGAACGTGTCCGAACAATCGACAGGTGAACTTTCTGTCGGTGCCGGTTTCTCGACAGCCGACGGTCCTTTGGCTGACTTCCGCATTCGTGAACGCAACCTGCTCGGTAAAGGCCAGGATCTTTCCCTGTCCGCAACCATCGCCGGCGCGCGCACGGAATTCGACCTGTCCTTTACCGAGCCTTACTTCCTCGACCGCGATCTCTCCGCCGGTGTGGATCTCTTCCACATCACCCGCGACCAGCAGGACGAAAGCTCGTTCGATCAGAAACGCACAGGTGGCGGCTTCCGCATGGGCTATCCGCTGTCTGAAAATCTTCGCCAGACATGGAGATACCGTATCGAGCAGAACGAAATCACCAATGTCGACGATGACGCGTCGCGCTTCATCAAAGACCAGCAGGGAGACCGCCTGACATCCGCGATTTCCCAGCACCTTGCCTATGACGACCTCGATAGCAAGCTCTTCCCGACCGATGGTTACAGCCTGTGGCTGGATACCGAATTCGCAGGCGTTGGCGGTGACGCGAAATACGTTTCCGGCAAAGTCGGTGGTTCTTACTACTATCCTGTCGCCAAGGACTGGGTCTTCAACCTGCTCGGTGAAACAGGCGCGATCAAAGGCGTGTTCGATGAAGACGTGAAGATCAACGAACGCTACTTCCTCGGCAGCAATACGTTCCGCGGTTTCGAGAAGGCCGGTATCGGTCCTCGCGATCTCGCGACGGGTGATGCCTTGGGCGGTAACTATTTCTATCGCGGCACGGCTGAGCTTACATTCCCGCTGGGCTTCCCGGAAGAAATGGGCATC
>JBEHYB010000093.1:0-7756 GCA_048498395.1 Pseudomonadota bacterium | reverse complement strand
TCTACAACCCATTTCGCAAAGTCTTCCTTGGAAACGGCGTGAACTTCGATCGGCATGAAGCCGTGGCCGTTACCGCAAAGTTCGGAACACTGGCCGTAGTATGTGCCAGGCTTGGTGATCTTGACCCATGTCTCGGACAGGCGGCCCGGAACGGCATCGGTCTTGATACCGAAAGAAGGTACGGCGAAAGAGTGGATCACATCGGAGGCTGTGACCTGGATACGAACGACAGTATCGACCGGCAGATAGATCGGGTTGTCGACGCGCAGGAGTTTAGGTTCGGCTTCCTTGTCGATGACGGAGAGGAAAGAAATATCGCCGTGATCAGGATATTCGTAGTTCCAGTTCCACTGGTTGCCGGTGACTTTCAGCGTCATTTCGGCTTCCGGCACGATCGCCCCGAAGAACAGCAGGCGGAAGGACGGAATGGCAATACTGAGCAGGATCAGGACAGGCACGAGCGTCCAGACGATCTCGAGCGGTACGTTGTGCGTCGTGCGGGACGGCTCAGGGTTGGCTTTGGCGTTAAAGCGCACCATCACGTAAACGAGAAGCGCGAATACGAAGAGCACGATCGCCGAGATGATCCACAGCATCATGGTGTGGAATTCGATGATGTGTTCCATCACCGGGGTCGCGGCCGGCTGCAGTGTATATTCCATAGGCTGAGGGTCCGCGTGGGCGGTGCCTGTGGCCAGGGTAAGAACTAAAACGGAAAGGAGGGAAAAAAATCTGGTCATTTTTGAAGAGTCGCTTTTGATTTCTAGCTATTATTTTGGGCGTATTTAAGGTTGCGTTACTATGCCGCAGTTCGGAGATTTAATACAGCCCTTTGTGGCATAAGTCTATGTCTTCCTGGCAAGTTTTTTGCCTGATTCTCTCCGGTTTATTCCCTTGGCTTTTCCTCTCAGGTGAAAGGTAATATAGTTATGCCTCACTTCAGGAGAACTGGATGGTTACGGGCCTATATGCAGGCATACTGGCCTTTATCTTTATCGGGCTGGTATTCCGTATAATCGCGCAGCGGCTTAAATATAAAGCGGGCGATGGCGGTGTCGACGATATCGGTCATGCGCTGCGGGTGCATGCGAATTTCGTCGAAATTATTCCCATAATCTTAATCATGATGTTCCTGATGGAGCAGGACGGCATGCCGCCGTGGTTTCTCCATATTTATGGCATCGTCCTGATTGTCTCGCGGCTTTTTTATGCCTGGAACGTCACGATGGGCGACGGCCGCAGCACCGAGCGCATGTATGGCGTGATATTGCGCCTTTCCCTGCTGGCGATCGGCGGGGTCGTTCTTATATTTATGTATATTAAATAGAAGACTTGATCAGGCTGAGCCCGTAAAGCGCCGCCGTTTCTGCGCGCAGGATGGTTTCGCCGAAACTGACAGGTTTCACTTTCTCATTTTTCAGAAGAAGTTCGCGCTCGGCATCCGAGAATCCGCCTTCGGGGCCGATGAGCAGCGCGCTTTTACGGTTCAGTGCTTCACCTTTATAGACAGGGATATTCTCGCGTTCGACCCCGGCGAAAAGGGGGATGTCGCCCGGCCAGATAGCGAGCAGGTTTTCAAGTTTCGAAAGCGGCAGTAATTGCGGGCAGTCAAGGCGTTCGCATTGTTCCGCCGCTTCCGCGATCTGCTTGCGCAGGCGCGGCTCGTTCAGATCGCGAATGACGGTCTGTTGCGTGAGAATGGGATGGAAATGCGTCACCCCCAGTTCCACGGCTTTCTCGATCATGAAATCGAGACGGTCTTTTTTGATCAATGCAAAAACCAGATGAATTTCATGCTTGGCTTCGGGTTGCGCCCGGATCGGTTTTCCGATGTTCAGTACATGGTTTTTGCGGGATTGTGCCTGAAAAACAGCCATAAATTCGCCCTGGCGGCCGTTAAAGACGCGCAAAGGCGAGCCATCTGGACGGCGCAGCACGTTTTTGAGATAATGGGCACTGTCCTCATCGAGGGGTAACGTGTTACCCTCACTCAACTCGCCCTCTACAAAAAGCCTGGGCAGCCGGTAATCATAGTTTTCGGTTTTCATGACACTACCTGATAGCACAACAGATGCTTCCTCTCATACTGACATTCGTCTGGAAAGATGGATTGAAGAAAAACTGCCGCCTTTTTTCCGGCCCTATGCCTATCTGGCGCGGCTCGACCGCCCGATCGGTACATGGCTTTTGCTGCTCCCCGGACTGTGGGCGATCGTCGCCGCAGGACACGGGCCGCTTAAGATGGCGGGTTATCACTGGTACCTGATGCTTCTTTTTATCGTCGGCGCGTTCGTGATGCGCGCGGCCGGTTGCGTCATCAACGATTTATGGGACCGCAATATCGACGCGCAGGTCGAGCGCACGAAAGCGCGTCCGCTGGCTTCGGGTGTCATCAAGCCGGTGCAGGGTTTTATGTTTCTCACCATCCTGCTCTGGATCGGTCTTATCATTCTTGTCCAGCTCAGTTCGACGGCGATTTTCCTCGGCGGCCTGTCTGTCGTGATGATCGTTCTCTACCCGCTCGCCAAGCGCGTCACATGGTATCCGCAGTTCATTCTCGGGCTGACGTTCAATATGGGCGCGCTGATGGGATGGGCTTCGGTTACCGGCACGCTCGCCTGGCCCGCGCTTATTCTATATATGGCGGGGATTTTGTGGACGCTCGGCTATGACACGATTTACGCGCATCAGGACCGCGAAGACGACGCGGTGATCGGCATCAAATCGACCGCATTGAAATTCGCAGAAAACAGCGAGAAATGGATCGGCGCTTTCTATACAGGCACGGCTTTCCTGCTATTGATGACGGGCGTTCTGCTCAATGCGCACTGGCCGTTTTATGTCGGCTGGGCGGCGGCGAGTTTCCAGCTGATGATCCAGATGAACACATGGGATAATAACGATGCCGCAAGCTCGCTCTCTGTCTTCAGGTCCAATCGCGATTTCGGATTGCTGATCCTGCTCGCTTTCGCGCTGGCGTTCATTAACCTCTAATACCCGCGTCATTTTGCCCCGCCGCAAATCAAAAATTTGCTCGTGTCCGTTTTTTCTGTTTCAATTCTTCCAATAAGAAGAAAAAAACAGGAGTTTCACGATGAGTATAGTACCGACCACTTTAGATGCGTTAGAAACTAAAATAAGACTGCAAAGAATCGTCCGCCCCACGCTTCATTTCAATACAGATGCGCCGCCCCAGCTGAAAGAACAGGGAATCGACCAGGTCCGGATCATCAGCCCGAACTGCCTGGTCCTTTCCGAACAGCTCGACGAGATCGACACCAAATTCCTGCCCGAGATGAAACAGGCATGGAGCCGATCTATCGACCGGCAATTGCCGCCCGATCATCTCATCAACAAGGGACCTGAAACTCTCGAAGAAGCGATCTTCGCGATCTTCGATCCGACACTCAAACGCGATCACAGGAAAACGGTGCAGCGGCAGGAGATAGCGACAAGCAAATTCTCCATTCCGTCCGAATATACCGTCGCCTTGCCGGACAGTGACGGGATGCGCGAACAGGCGATCACGCGGTTGATCCCGTTCAAGAATTTGCGCGACATGGTGCGGAGAATCGACAGGGCGTGCGATCTGAGATTGCGGGCGGTCGATATCTGGAATATCAAGCCGCCACCCAAGGACAGCCTGCGGCTTGCTTTGAGCTAGGTTCTTACGTCAGTGCCTCAGTTTGATTAAATCCCTGGTGCTTTCCCCGCGAAAGCGGGGATCTTTTCAAAGCATAAAAGGGAGATCCCCGCTTTCGCGGGGAAAGCAGAATTTTTCTCTGCCCCTAAATTGAGACACTACCGCTTTTACGCCGCGACGGGGAAGCTCGCCAGCGCTGCAAGTTTTCCGGCCAGTGGTCCGGGAATCCCGGCCTTGGCCCAGATTGCGCGTTGCTCCGCTTCGGAGATCTTCGCCGTCTTCGCGGGCAACTTGCCTGTTTTCAAAAGCGTCAGCACCTGTTTCTCGCCGAATGAAGCGATTTCTTTCATCGCGCGGATCTGCACGTCGGTGTCGACCTTGTTGTCCAGAGCTTCAACACCATCCCACAATTCGCGCAGATTATAAGTGTCGCGGACCTTGACATAGGCGCGGGTGACGGCTTCCGCCGATTTACGGGTTCTCTCCATCGTAAGACGAATAAAGCTTGGACCCATGCGATTGATGATGGCGTTTGCAACCATCGTCGCGATGATATTGCGTTTGAGGCGGTGATTTTTGATCTCGGTCTCAAATTTCTTCTGCATGGCGACAGGGAAATAACGGATCGCCCATTCGAGCATCGATTTATCGTCCGGTACTGCGCTGTCAATCAAGGCTTTGGTGAAAGCGATCTTGCTGTAGGAGAAGATCACGCAAAGCTCGGGACGGGTCAGGCCCTGGCCTGCGGCACGGCGTTTTTCAAGCGTTTCCTCGTCAGGCAGGAATTCGATATCCCGGCGCAGGAAACCGTCGCGCTCCAGCAGTGTCATCAGTTCGGCGTGCTGTGGCAGGTTTTCGACGGCCTGGCTGGTGATCAGTGAAAGCGCCTGTGCCTGCTGGTAGTTATCGCGCAGGACAAGCTGTTCGACTTCGAGGCCCATGCTGGCGAGAAGTTTGTCGCGCGCCTTCACATCCATCTTGCTGCCTTTATGCGCCATGACATCCGCGAGCAGGATCTTGATATTGACTTCATGGTCGGAAGTGTCGACACCGGCCGAGTTGTCGATAAAGTCGGTATTGAGATGCCCGCCCTGTTCCGCGTATTCGACGCGGCCGCGTTGGGCCATGCCAAGGTTTGCGCCTTCGCCGACGACGCGGGCCCGGAGTTCCTTGCCATGGATACGGATTGCATCGTTACTGCGGTCTCCCGCCTCCTGATGGGTTTCACGTGTGGATTTAACGTAGGTTCCGATGCCGCCAAAGAACAGCAGATCTGTTTTCGTTTTCAACATGATATGCATCAGTTCGATCGGCGTGACTTCGGATTTTGAAATTTCGAAGCGTTTCTGGATTTCAGGTGTCAGTTTGAGCGATTTATCAGCGCGGCTGTAGATACGTCCGCCTTTGGAAAGTTTTTTCAGATCGTATTGATCCCAACCTTTGACTTCCTTGAACAGGCGCTCGCGCTCTTTAAAGCTGGAAGCGACATCCGGATTTGGATCGCAGAAAATGTGCAGATGGTTGAAAGCGCCAACCAGGCGGATGGTTTTCGATTGCAGCATGCCGTTACCGAAAACGTCGCCGCCCATATCGCCGACACCGATGACATCGAATTCTTCGGTCTGGGTATTATGGCCCAGTTCGCGGAAATGGCGTTTGACCGATTCCCACGCACCGCGCGCGGTAATGCCCATTTCCTTGTGGTCGTAACCTGACGAGCCTCCGGAAGCGAACGCGTCGCCAAGCCAGAAACCGTATTCAAGGCTTAGCGCGTTGGCGATATCCGAGAAAGTGGCCGTGCCCTTATCGGCGGCGACGACGAGATAGTTGTCGTCGTCATCGAGACGCACGACTTTCTCCGGCGGGACGATCTTGCCGCCTTTCTGGTTGTCGGTGATATCGAGCAGTCCGCGAATAAAGATTCGGTAGCAATCCTGGCCTTCGGCGAGGAACGCGGAGCGACCACCTTCGGTCGGCGGTTTCTTGACGATAAAGCCGCCTTTCGCGCCCATCGGCACGATAATGGCGTTTTTCACCTGCTGGGCTTTCATGAGCCCCAAGACTTCCGTACGGAAATCCTCGTTACGGTCGGACCAGCGAAGGCCGCCGCGCGCGATTTTGTCGCCGCGCAGATGGATGCCTTCGACGCGCGGAGAATAAACGAAAATTTCGCGGTAAGGGCGTGGATCTGGAAGTTCCGGCACGCGCGAGCTGTCGAATTTGATCGAGATCCATGGTTTCTGCTGGAAGAAATTCGTGCGCAGGGATGCCTCTATCAGGCTTGTCAGGCTGCGCAGGATACGGTCCTGGTCGAGCGCTTTGACGTTTTGCAGGTTCTGGTCGATGGCGGCGAGAATTCCCGGCACCATGGCGGCACCCTTGGTTTTTTGCGCCGGGTCGAAATGCGCGTAGAAAAGACTGGTCAGCAGTTTCGCGATCACCGGGTAATCGGTCAGGGCCTGTTCCATATATTGCAACGAGAACGGAATGCTGGTCTGGCGCAGGTAGCGAACATAAGAGCGCAGGATGGCGACATCGCGGCAGTTCAGATTGGCGAGCAATACGAGACGGTTCAGGGAATCATCTTCGACATCTCCCGACCAGATTTGCTTGAGGCAGGATTCAAACGGTTCTTTGACTGCAGAAAGGTCGAGATTTTGCAGTGTCGGCGGAATCTCGATCAGCAAATCCTGAATCCATACCGATTCATCTTCGACGCGGATTTCGAAAGGATATTCGGCGATGACGCGTAAGCCCAGATTTTCAAGCACGGGAAGAATACCTGAAAGGGCGAGCGGCGTGTTCGGGCTGTAGAGTTTCAGCGACAATTCTTTCGCGCCGCTTGTATTCGGCTTGAACAGGTCGACTTCGACGAGGTCGGACGAAAGAACGCTTTCGGTCTTTGAAATATCGTGCAGCGCCTGTTTGGCCTGGTATTTTTCCTGATAGGCGACCGGGAAAGACGCGCTGTATTTATGCGAGATCGCGGCGGCATCGTCGTGGCTGCGGTATTTCTCGATCAGGGTCTGGAACAGCAATTCATCCCAGCTCCGCCCGGCTTCCTGCAGGCGCGCTTCGATAAAGGACGCATCGTAATCCGTGTGTTTGCCGTGCTGCCATTCAAGCGAGTAGATGATGCGCACGAGCGGCGAGTCGTCAACGGTCGAGTAATAATTGGTGCAGGTGGCTTCAAGCTCCTGTTCCAGGATACGCTGGAATTTCAGGCGCAGGCGCGTGTCGTAACGGTCGCGTGGAATATAGACAAGCGCCGATAGTGTGCGGCCGAACGGGTCTTCACGCAGGAAGAGGACGGTACGCGGACGTTCCTGCAGGCGCAGGATGCTCATCACCGTCTGATAGAGATCGTCGATATTGGTCTGGAACAGCTCATCACGCGGGAATTTCTCGATAATATGACGCAGCGCGCGCTGGTCGTGGCTGTTGGAATCGAAATCGGCGCGTTTGAGGATTTTCGCTCCCTGATGGCGCAGGAACGGAATGCCCTTGATGCTGCGGGAGTAAGTAACGGACGTAAAAAGACCGAGCAGCAGGATTTCGCCGATCAGCGTTCCCTTTTTATCGTATTGGTGAATAAGCACGGCATCGATCGGCACGCGGCGGTGAACCGTCGATTTAATGGCGATCTTGCTGACGAAAACAGCCGGCAGGCCGGATTTGACCTTGCCGCTCTCGAGGAAGTTCTTTTCCTCGCCGTTGAGGAAGGAAGCCTTGCGCGATTTAGCGAGAAGCCCGAGGCCGCTTTCCGGATCTGCGGTGATGCTTTGCTTGCCGGACTTGCCGGAGACTTTGTAATATTTATAGCCGAGCAGAGTGAAGTTATCGTCATGCAGGTAATTGACGAATTCGAGATATTCCTGGAGATCGTCGAAGTCGACATCCGGCGCATTCTTCAATCCTTCTTTCGCTTCGCGTACCTTGTCCTTGATGGCGAGCCAGTCATGGGTGGCGAGACGCACGTCGGCGAGAATATTGGTGAGGTCCGCCTGTAACGTCTTGATCTGGAGCGGGGTCAGGCGGCGCGTCAGCCGAGGTGCTGGCCGCCTGCGAGCGCTACATGTCCCGCCGCCGGCGCAAGGTCTTCGTCGAGTACGT
>JBEHYB010000092.1:0-7967 GCA_048498395.1 Pseudomonadota bacterium | reverse complement strand
GAACTGGTTTTGCAAGATGCCCATTTGGTGCTCGGATACATCAGGCTTACTCATGTTACGCCGGAATTCGTAAGGCAGGCGGTCGCGCCCGTAATCGGGGTGCGTGAAAAGAAGAATATCGTTGCCCTTGATAAAGCCTGCGATGTCATTGCCGAATTCTGAGACGGCGAAAGCCTTGAAGCCATGCGCACGCGCGATATCGCCCTGCAGCCGCGCGTCAATTTTCGAGTAACGCGAACAGGCCATATAGGTATCGCGGCCATGATCGAGATGTGGAAACGCGTCATTAAAATAATAATAGAAATACCCGGCGCGTTTGATCTGCTCGCCCTTCTCATCCTTACCGATCAGAAAGTCTGAATATTGCTGATTTGTCGCATCTGCGTATGTCTGGATGGCCGACCAGCAGAAGCTTGTCGAGCCCTTGGTAAACGCCTGCGATTCACGCAGACAATCAAGAAACTTGTTTTCTTCCGGTTTCAGGAAAGCAGCATTCGCGCCTGTCCGGAAAAGATAATCGATCTGGCCATAAATTTCAGGGGTCGGCACATGATATGTTTCGTTCGTATGTTCGAAAGATTCCTGATCAGCCTGCGGATGCAGCCACACGATTTCGATCGGCAGTTCATATTTCGCGAATCTGTTTTTGAACATGTTCTCCGTCGCGACGCGGTCGACAGACGGCATGAGATTTAAAATCCCAATGCGAAGACATCGATGACAGGGAAAAATATCGTTGAAAATACCCACGTGCGTAGCCTCCAAAAAAGTAATGGGAAACTACAGTGTTATTCAACGCCATAGCGCTTTAGCATTGTTGACGCGGTGCAAGCTGACCCTCAAATTCCGCGGCCCCCGAATATGAGGACAGTTACTTTAATATGCTCAATTTATGATTTTTGCAAGTTTACGCGAACAGCGCGTCGATATCGGATTGCGATGTCGCTTTGTTTTTCAGATTTTCAAAAGCCACTTCCTGCGGATCGACCTTGACATGTATGCCGAGCCTGTCGAGCGTTTCGCCAAGCTTCGCTTCAATGATATGTAAATTTTCAAGCGTCTTGCGGATACGTTGCCCGGTCAGATCCTGGAAAATACAGGCCTGCAGAATTTCCTGAACATCCGATCGTGTGTCGTCGAGCAATTGATCGCGGGATTTGCCGTCCTGCCAGCCCTCGCCGGTTTTGACGCGCTCGGCGATGCGGTCGGCCGCATCGAGAATGGTATTGGCTGCCTTTTCAGTATCGGCAATTACGGATTCTAGCTCCAGACCTGTATTGGCCGCGGTCATGCCGGTGCCATGATGTGAAATCGAGGTCAAATTTTTGAGAATTTCGGTGAACTGGCTGGCAATCCCCTCTTCAGCCATGCCGAGCTGCTGCGACGTGGCGTTGATTTCCATTGAAACCTCGTCAAAACGGCGGCGGAACAGCGTTTCCATGCTGTCCAACTGGGCTTTGATTGAGGAGATCATGCTTAATGTGTCGGAGTCGCTCATGGCTAGAATAATAGCCGTGATTTCTTAACAGAAAGGAAACGCTCGAAATTATCTATAAGGCGCGTCTTTTGCGAGGTTGGCCGCGATCTGGGCTTCCCAGCGGTCGCCATTCAGCAGAAGCTTGTCCTTGTTATAGTAAAGCTCCTCACGGGTTTCGGTCGCAAATTCAAGATTCGGACCTTCGACGATGGCATCGACCGGGCATGCTTCCTGACAGAGGCCGCAGTAAATGCATTTCGTCATGTCGATATCGTAACGCGTCGTGCGGCGTGAGCCGTCGTCACGCGGTTCAGCTTCAATCGTGATCGCAAGCGCCGGGCAAACCGCTTCGCAAAGTTTACAGGCGATGCAGCGCTCTTCGCCGTTTGGATAGCGGCGCAGCGCATGCTCACCACGGAAACGCGTGCTCAATGGTCCGCGCTCATATGGATAGTTGATCGTCACTTTTGGCATGAAGAACATATATTTGAGTGTCAGCAACATACCGTTGATGATCTCGGCCAGAAGGAAAGACTGGAATACTGTTTTTACTCTCATGCTATTTCTCTATCCCACTTAGTGATGAGATCCTGGTTAAAATGACAAACGCCGCGCAGGCCTTCATCTAAAATAGTTGCCTTGTTTTTTTGAACAGGTCCGTGGACCGATAAATTTTGCGTATATTCACCCGAGCGCAACTGAACATCGGTTGAAAATTCTTCCTGTTCCATCGCTACTTTCAGCGCATGAGCAAAGATATTTCCTTTGCCGCCAAAAGGAATGATAACCTTATCGGCTCCAAGCTCTTTTGCTCTCCAGGAGATATCTTTAATCGTACGAATACATTTGGCGATGACGACCTTGTTGTCCGCATCCGTCGATTTGTATTCGCCGTAGTAATAAGTTGATAACACACCAAGCTGGCGAACCAGAGATGCCAGATCGTCCTGAATGCCCAATGTAGGGCCGGTGAAAAATACATTGCGACGGTATTTATCGCTAAACAACAGCGTATCGAAAACCCCGCCTTCAACGATAGGCTGAAGACGTGCGGAAAAATCGAAAACGGTTGTCGGCGATTTTGTCATTGTACAACCTGCCCCGGCAAGGCACCGAAATACATCAGCGCACCGGCAACGACGATCACCCATACAAGTGAGAACGGCAGGAATACTTTCCAGCCAAGGCGCATCAACTGGTCATAGCGGTAACGCGGGAATGTGGCACGAACCCAGATAAAGAAGAACAGGACAAGGCAGACCTTGGCGATAAACCAGATCAGGCCCGGCACGAATGATAGCGCCTCAATGCCGAAAGGCGGCAGCCAGCCACCCATAAACAGGATGGTCGTAATCGCCGACATGAGGATCATATTGGCGTATTCGCCGAGGAAGAACAGGCCGAACGTCATCGCCGAGTATTCGACCATGAAACCGCCCGAGAGTTCGGATTCACCTTCCGGCAAGTCAAACGGCGAACGGTTGGTTTCGGCGAGGATCGAAATCAGGAAGATCACGAACATCGGGACCAGCATGATCGTGACCCAGAGCGGACGATGAACGGTCACGATATCAGACAGATTCATCGAGCCAACACAAAGAATAACCGATACAATGACGAGGCCCATCGAAACTTCATAGGAAACCATTTGCGAAGCGGAACGCAAGCCGCCAAGGAAAGCGTATTTTGAGTTCGATGCCCAGCCGGCCATCATCACGCCGTAAACGCCCATCGAAGACACGGCGAAAAGATAGAGAATACCGACATTGATATCGGCCAGAACCCATTTCGCGTTTACCGGGATGACCGCCCACGCAACCATGGCAAGAGTCATCGTCAGGATTGGCGCGATCATGAAGACAGGCCTGTTGGCCTGTGACGGGATCACGTTTTCCTTGGACATCAGCTTGAAAGCATCGGCAAAAGTCTGGAACAGGCCGAAAGGTCCGACCGTCGTCGGGCCCTGACGACGCTGCATCGCGCCGAGGATTTTGCGCTCAAAGAAAACGAGATAGGCAACCGAGATAAGGATCGTCAGCAGCAGGATGCCCATATACAGCAGCATCCAGAGTGTTTGTTCGCCATACTGGTTCCAGAGATCGAGTAACATTATTCAGCAGCCTCTGACATTGGTGTCATAAATTCTTCGGTGCATTTCGCCATTGTCTCCGACGCACGGGAAATGACGTTGGACATGTAGAAATTCCTAATTGTTGAAACAAACGGCGCGGATGAAATATTTCCTGCCTGCCCGAACTGTTTCCATTCAGCTTTCTCGATGACATCGATCTTCGCGAAATGCGGGAATTCTTTGATCAGGCGCTGACGCAGCTGGTACATGTTGTCGTATGGCAGCGGCTTGCCGATCGCGGCTGACAGCGCGCGGAGAATTTTCCAGTCTTCCTTGGCCTGACCCGGCGCGGAAACCGCTTTTTTCGCAAGCTGTACACGCCCTTCGGTGTTCACATACAGGCCGTCTTTTTCCGTGTAGGCGGAACCCGGCAGAATGACATCCGCGCGCGTCGCGCCGAAATCGCCATGATGGCCCTGGTAAACAACGAAAGCGGAATCCGGGATCATGCAGTTGACGCGTTCGGCATCAACACCCAGCAAGTAGACAACATCCTGCTCGGCCATCTTACCCATTTTGGTAAGACCCAGATCAAGCGCCGCAACCTGCCCGGCAGCAACATGAAGAACGTTAAATCCGTTCCAGTCGTCGCGGACCATATTAAATTTCTCGGCGGCTTCCCTGGCGAGTGCCTGAACTGCCTGACCGTCATCATATCTCAAGGCACCAGTGCCGAGAATGATCATCGGGTTCTTCGCAGATTTCAGAACTTCGGCAAAATTATGTTTGCCGGCGATGACATCCTTGAGACTGTCCGCGCCCGCGCCGATATATGTCGTTTTATAGTTGAGATCGGCATTCTCGCCGATCACGCCGATCTTGACGCGGTTTGCAAGGAATGACTTGCGGATACGCGCATTGACCATCGCGGCTTCCGCGCGCGGGTTTGTACCGACGAGCAGTATCGCGTCGGCGTTTTCAATGCCGGCAATCGTCGTGTTGAAAATATAACCCGCGCGTGTTGACGCATCGATATTGATGCCCATCAGGCCGCAGACGTAATCAGAACCAAGTGATTTGGTGAGATCCTTGAGCGCGATCATTTCTTCGGCTGTCGAGAGATCACCGACAAGCGCGGCGATTTTTGATGTTGATTTCAGCTTACTTGCAACAACGGCAAAAGCTTCTTCCCATGATGCCGGGCGCAGCCTGCCGCCTTCGCGAATATAAGGCTGGTCGAGGCGTTGAGCTTTTAGCCCGTCATAGGCAAAGCGTGTCTTGTCAGAAATCCATTCCTCGTTCACGCCCTCATGAAGGCGTGGCAGTACGCGCATGACTTCGTTGCCGCGCGCGTCGATACGGATGTTGGAGCCGACAGCATCCAGCACGTCGATCGTTTCTGTTTTGCGCAATTCCCATGGACGCGCCTTGTAGGCGTATGGTTTGGATGTGAGTGCGCCGACAGGGCAGACATCGATCAGATTGCCCGAGAGTTCGCTGTTGATCGCTTTCTGAACGAAGGTGCCGATTTCAACATTCTCACCGCGATTCAAAAGACCGAGATCGGATACACCCGCGATTTCATCCGCAAAACGCACACAGCGCGTGCACTGGATACAGCGCGTCATGGCAGTCGCAACCAATGGTCCGAAATCCTTGTCTTTAACCGCGCGTTTGCTTTCATGGTAACGGGAACGGTCGAAGCCATATCCCATCGCCTGATCCTGCAGGTCGCACTCGCCGCCCTGATCGCAGATTGGGCAATCCAGCGGGTGATTGATCAGCAGCATTTCCATGACCCCGTTGCGCGCCTTTTTGACCATCGCGCTTTCAGTCATGACTTCCATGTTCTCGCCGCACGCCATGGCGCAGCTTGCGACAGGCTTCGGCGCGCCCTTTACTTCGACGAGGCACATGCGGCAATTGGCCGGCACGCTGAGTTTGTCGTGGTAACAGAAACGCGGCACTTCATAGCCAAGCATTTCCGCGGCCTGAAGAACTGAGGTTCCCGGCGCGACTTCGATTTCGGTGTCGTTAATTTTTAATTTTGGCATGGACTCAAGCTACCTGAATTGTTGGTATTAACTATCATAATGATTTTATTTAAGAAAGCCGCATTTGCTCCGCATTCCCGGATCGGAGATCAGATTGGCGATCACGCCGACTTTGGCCGTGTTACGGTATTGATCCACGGCAGGATTTGGATTTGTCGGGTCCTGATACGAATAGTTATACATTACATAATCCGCCAAATCCGTGGCCTGGACTGCGGATAAAACGGCGGATGACAGACACTGGCAGCTTTTCTGCGCAAGCGCCCATAACTGGGCGGGATTGACATTCGTCGCCATCTGCGGAGCCATCTGGTCGCGATAGCCTTGCGCGCAGATGCCCATGAACATATGGCTTGCATAGGCCTGCGTGACCTTATCCTCGGGCGCGTTCGCCCCTAGCTGCTGCATCGGCTGAACGACCAGCGGCGGCGTGCTGTTTGGATAAATATTTACGCCATTGCCGATATTCGTGGAATCTTCTTTAGGGATATTATTCTTGGCACCTTCGCGCTTCCCCTCGTCCAGTTTCTGCTCTGGCGTTTTGAGATCGCGGTTTTCTTTTTTAAGCAGGATCACCGAGCCCGGCGAGTAATCATCTGCCATCGCAGAGGACGCGGAAAACAGCCCGAGCAGACCAAGAACAAGGAAACTCTGAAATACCTTAAACAAACCGCATATCCGCATTGGTAAAGTCCTGAAAACCTGTGGCCGCCACTATACGCCTTTATTTAATTCGAAGAAAGCCATAAGCCACTGATTTACAAGTATCTTTACCTCAGTCTTTTTATATTTACATATTGTATTTTTGATCGGTAAATGCTATAAAATCAGCCGAAAAGCCATGAGTACGAATTTTACGCGTGAATCTGCCGAGCATTATATCAACCTCCTCTCGAAAAACTCTCCCGAGGCTGAGGCCCTGCTGCGCCTGACACTGGGCCGGAAAATGAAGCCTGTCCTTCGCCTGCAGACCCCCAAAGACACTGCTGATTTCCTGTCCAAGCTTTCAAGAATCGCGAAATGGATTCATACCTCTCTCGAAATGGATTCCCCATGGCTTCATGATCTGACGGATCGCGGAACGCCGGTGAAAGCTTCGAATGGATTCGACAAGGCCCATGCCGAAGCCAATAAATATTTCTACGGCCATAAAAGAACGCCTTCGAGAGGTACGCCTCTGCGTGGTGAGCAGAAATACGGCTATGAATTGGTCTATACGCGCAACGTAGACAAGTTTCTGAACAAACTTCCTCTATCGCCGGAGAACATGGCGAAGATCCTCTCCTTTAATATCAAGGATAAATTATCCATCACATTCGATGCGGCAGCCGAGAATTTTGATTTTCGCATTCTGGGAGAGAACAGCAACACCTCGACAAAATGGTCGCAACATCCATCCAGGTCGCTGGCAAGTTTTAATGGCTGGAATGGCAAAAAGATTACAAAACAGCTGATGGCAAACCGCCTTGCTCTCTACTCGGTAACGCAATGCGATCATGTGGAATCACTTTTTGGCGCAGTTGGCGCTTATGCTTTCGCCCGCTATGGATTTCTCCCGAGCACGTCAGGATGGGACGGTATACGTTTCAAATTATTGGAAAAACTGTCAACACAATGCGCCGCGCATAATATTTCAAACATAGTGCAGAAAAAATTCAGGCACATTCTTTTGTCGGATAAACCAACATCACTGTGGGATCTTGTCGATACAATAGAGTGCGACCGCGACGGTAAGTCTTTCGCATTCCGACTTATTCACGATGCCAAAATTATGTGGAATGGCTTTTTCGATCTTAAAAATCCTGAGCAGATGAATCGTGCGCGGAAATATATTGGTGCAGAAAAATTTGACGCAGCCTTTGCAAACGCCGAACGCCTTGTTTCAGAACAGGCTATGCAGCTTTCTTCCGGTACGCCAGGATTCGCTCCTCCATCTCCGGTCTGAAATGTCTCACCAGACCCTGGATCGGCCATGCGGACGCATCACCATGCGCACAGATCGTATGGCCTTCGACTTCCTTGGTCACGTCGAGAAGCTGATCGATTTCCTCGACAGTAGCATTACCCTTGACCATTCTCTGCATCATACGCCACATCCAGCCGGTGCCTTCACGGCACGGCGTGCACTGGCCGCAGCTTTCATGCATGTAGAAAAAGCTCAGACGAGCGATGGCTTCGATGATATCGGTTGTTTTGTCCATGACGATCACACCGGCAGTCCCGAGACCTGATTGCACGCTACGCAATGAATCGAAATCCATCAAAACGGTATCGCAGGTTTCTTTCGGCAGAAGCGGTGTTGAAGACCCGCCGGGGCGCAATCCGACGCGAAAGCTCTGCCACTTCGCGCTCGGGAGGGTCCCAG
>JBEHYB010000091.1:0-7985 GCA_048498395.1 Pseudomonadota bacterium | reverse complement strand
TGCGCGCGGTGCCAGGGATCACGGTGCTGCGCAGGATGACCGAATGATAAGTGTCTTTCCGGGCAATGAGCTCACCGATTTCGCGGCAGGCGGCTTCAACATGCGAAAGATCGAGGCTGCCGTCATCCCGGCTTGGCGTGCCGACGCAGATCATGGTCATGTCTGAATTCAGAATTGCTTCACGCGCATCCGATGTCGCAGATAAAAGTCCCGCCAGATGCGCAGAGGAAATGAGCTCGGCGAGGCCCGTCTCTACGATGGGAGGCGATCCTTCATTCAGGCATTTGATTTTACGAGGATTTTTATCGACAGCGATGACGTTGTGGCCGGTTTTCGCAAGACATGCAGCCGTCACGGCACCAACATATCCAGCCCCCCAGATACTTAGTTTCATATGGAGATTTTGGCGTGATTCACGCTGATTGCAATACCATTATATGCTCGATAAAATCTTATCCATGTCAGATCGTGTGCGATTCCAGCTCTCAGGCTTTATGTTTATCGCTTTTTGCGTAATCGCGCTCATCGCGGGGATGCTGCGTCTGCCGGACAGTGGCGGGGCTTCGCTCTCCACATTACTGAACGGTGAAAGCGCCTCACGATTCGAAAAGGATTTCTCCCGCAATTCAGTCTTCTATGGTTTCTCAAAGCGGCTTTGGGGAAATATCGAATACGGCCTGTTCGGACAGGGGCGCAAAGGTGTCGTCGTCGGCAAAGACGGCTGGCTTTTCCCGGCGGAAGAATTTGAAACATCGCGCGCGGCGGGTGATATCTATGTACGCCATGTAAACTATATCGGCTGGACCTCGGCATTTCTGAAAAAGCGCAATATCAGACTTTATATCGCGCTGATCCCTGCCAAGGCACGACTGCATGCGGAAAATTTCCCCGAAGAAAAAAAAGAAATTCTCGGCCGTTTTATCGGAGATGTGAAAGTGCCAATTGTCAGCCTGGGCACGGCACTCGGCGGCAACGGATTCCTGAAAACGGATACGCACTGGTCGCCGGATGGCGCGAAGGCAAGCGCCAAGGCCATCGCCCGTCTGATCGGGCGCGATAATTCGAAAGCCAGATACAGCAATATAGAAGGCAAGGAAATCGCATATAAAGGAGATCTGCTAAAATATATCCCGGTCTCGCGCGATCTGGGCACGGACAGCATTCATACATATGACTTTGAACAACCTGCGTCAGACAACCTGTTCGGGGATCAGGATATCCCGGTCGCGCTTGTCGGCACCAGCTACAGCGCCAAGCCCGAATTCAATTTCGCCAATTTCCTGAAAGAATTTCTCAATATGGATGTGCTCAATGCGTCCGATCAGGGGCAGGGGCCGTTCGTCACGATGCGCGACTATCTCAAAAGCGAGGCGTTCAACACAGCGCCACCGAGAATTATCGTCTGGGAAATTCCCGAGCGTTATTTGACCATCGAGGTGGAATAAAGAAGCGTTGCGTCGCCGCCGATACGGTTTTGTACCATCGGGCGCAGCTTGATCAGCCATTTTTCGGCCTGCGCATCCGGTGTCATGCGGTTATAGGCTTCAAGCCAGGCGAGAGCTGAGGCATTGAAGATGCGTGTCGCATCCTGCTTCGTCCCGGTCGCCTGCTGGAAATAGCCCGGATTCTCAAGCCCTTCGAGATCAAGCTTGGCGAGGCGTTCGAGACTTCCTGGATTGCCGGACTGGAGATTGATGCCGTTCGATGCGGCTAGCCATGTCAGCATGGTCAAAGGCATCGTCGCGAAAATATGGTAGTGCAGCGCGCGCCCTTTGCGTTTGAGTTCGTTCGGCAGCGTGCCGTCTTCCTGAATCGCAGCAAGGCCCTTGCGTCCCTGGCGCAATCCCCAGCCGAAATAAGTGCGATTATCGATGGCAACACCTGTCATGGCAACGGACCATCCTGCCCAGTAGAGATGATTGTTATTGCGTGATTTCTTGTCCGTATTGGAGCTGTAGTCGCGCACGACACGCCCGGCGATTTGACCGAGCCAGTGTTTGACCGCTTTTTTCTCATGTTTATCAAGATAAGGGTCTGATGAAATCTGAGCGTAGGAAGTGGCGAGCGTGCCGAGCGTCCATTTGCGGACGGCTTCACCTTGCGAATTCGCGCTCCCGAGCAGTGCGTCGTTATCGGCCCAGTATTTCATGGCCTTGAGCGCGCAATAAGATGCAGAGCGATCCATGCCGCGCGAGTTGATATAGGAATTTGAAAGTTTTGCGAGCTGTGTTTCGTATTTTGCAATAGGTTCGACCGCCGCCTTATATGCTTTATAGGCCTTGTCATCGATGATAGAGCGGCTTTCATCCGTGTCGTCATAGACTGAATGATAAGAGAGGTCTTTGACGGGGGCAGGGAACTCTTTGCATTTATACATTGCGCCTGCATATTGCGCGTCATAGGCGACGACAGGAACCTCAAAAGGCAGTTTCAGAGGTTTGACGAGAAACCATCCCGCGACGAGCGAGAAAACGATCAGCGCGGCAAGAAAGATTCCCAGTTTTTTCATCTAGGCTGCTTTGCGCGATATTTTCTGATCGTATTCGCCGACATCTTTGAACTGTGACAATGTTTTCTCGATTTCCTCGAAGACATTGAACATCTGGTCTTCAGAGGCCGGGCTTTCAACGACGACGACAAGCGAAGGCTTGTTCGACGATGCCCGGATCAGTCCCCAGCTTCCATCTTCGAGCGTGAAGCGCACGCCATTGACGGTCACGATATCGATGATTTTCTGGCCGTTGATGGTTTCGCCCCTGGCTTTCTTGTCTTCATAGATTTTTGTGACCTCATCGACGCGCGTATATTTTGTATCGTCCGGGCAGAAAGGAGCCATCGTCGGTGAACCCCAGGTCTTCGGCAGCGCGTTTTTTAGGTCCGCCATAGATTTACCGGCATTGCGATCGAGAATGCGGCAGATCATAACAGCCGTCGCGATCCCGTCGTCATAGCCGCGACCGATAGGTTTGTTCAGAAAGAAGTGGCCGCTTTTCTCGAAGCCGGCGAGCGCGCCAAGTTCATTCACGCGGCGTTTCATATAGGA
This sequence comes from Pseudomonadota bacterium, assembly GCA_048498395.1. Taxonomy (GTDB): domain Bacteria; phylum Pseudomonadota; class Alphaproteobacteria; order Micavibrionales; family Micavibrionaceae; genus Micavibrio_B. The sequence continues at coordinate 4,942 of JBEHYB010000091.1, read as the reverse complement.
ATGCCCGGTCTTCCAGTAATCGGTCTTCACGCCAAGTTCTTTGAGGACCGGATCAGTATGATAAAGCCCGGTCGATTTCACATCGGCGACAAAAAGCGGGTTTTTATGAATGGTCGCCAGATCGCGCGCGCAGATCACGCCCATCTTGTCGGCGAAAATCTCGTCGCCCGTATTGTCGATCACGCCGCAACGGTCACCATCGCCGTCAAAACCGAAGCCGATATCGGCGTTATGTTCTTTGACCATGTGGGAAATGGCATGCAGCATTTCGAGGTCTTCGGGGTTCGGGTTGTATTTCGGGAAAGTGTAGTCGAGATTGCAATCCATCTCGATGACTTCGCAGCCCAGGCGGCGCAGGACTTCAGGCGCATAGGCTCCGGCGGTGCCGTTGCCGCAGGCGGCAACCACTTTCAATTTACGTTTCAGTTTGCCGTCTTTGACGAGATCGGCAATATAGCGTTCCTTGATGTCGTCGACCTGATGGAATGAGCCGCCATCGCGCAGTACGTATTTTTTATTCATCACGATGTCTTTTAAATGCGACATCTGTTCAGGGCCGAAAGTCATCGGGCGTTCGGTGCCCATTTTCACACCGGTCCAGCCGTTCTCATTATGGCTTGCCGTTACCATCGCAACAGCCGGGCAATCAAGTTCAAATTGGGAAAAATAGGCGACAGGCGATAGGGCGAGACCGATGTCATAGACTTTGCAGCCCGATGCCATCAAGCCGACAGTAAGCGCGTTTTTGATCGTTGCGCTGTAGGAGCGGTAGTCATGGCCGACGATGACGGACGGAGGATTTAATTTCATTTCATGGATCATCGTGCCGATGCCCATGCCGAGCGCCTGAACGCCACGCAAATTCAATTGTTCGGGATAAAGCCAGCGGGCATCATATTCCCGGAAACCCTGCGGCTCGATAATCGTGTCGCGTTCGAAGGCTTCCGTATTCGGCTTGGCGGATGGCATTATAAAAACCCTTACTCTTGATGTATGAGAGATTCCCGCTTTCGCGGGAATGACAGTATTTGTTGTATATTTAATAGCGCAGACGGAATTCGGCAAGCGCGCGGTAAGAAATTTCGTCGCCTGCAGATGCAAACGCATCACCCGCCCTGAAAATTCCTGTGGAGATGCGAATATTTTTCTCAAGATCAGGAAAAGCCGGATTTTCGAGTTCATCATTGAGTTTTACATTGAAAATGGCATCAAGTTCCTGGCCCAGATCCTTGTCAGTCCCTGCGGGAGAGGCAGTCACGTGCGTATCGCCGAGATCGGCGCTTTCGTCCGCCATCCGGTAATAATGGTATAAAAAGCTCAGATCGCTGGCATTCATGACCGGAATTGAAATCCCGGCGGTCAGGATATGCAGGTTGGCAAGCTCGGGACGGAAGGCTTCGCCGTAGTTATTTATAGATGTGGATGAACCGCTGACCCGGCTAGAGTTTCCATATATTTTACTCTGACGGAAGTCCCGGGAGCCGTAGGCATAGCCTATAATAAGTGAGGGGAGCTTTTCACCGAGCGGCAATTCCGCCCCGGCATCGAGCGCCCAGCCGGAGACGTGGTTTTCATCTGTGCCGGTCATGCCGATTGTGTCGAGCCGGTATTTCAGCCCATGCAAAGCGCTCTGTACGCCGGCGAAGCGAAATCCCGCCCAGCCGCGTTTTGAATCCGTATTGTCGTCGTCTTCGTAAAGACCGCGAAACTCAAGATTGTCCTGCGGCGTTAAGACGAAGGAGGTTTCGCCGAGTATATGCAGCGCCTTGCCGCGCTCTTCGCCGCGCTCGTCATCAGTGCGGTAATAGGCGAGATCCTTGGCGACACCGATGAAGCCTTTAAATTTATCTCCCGCATAAAGCACGCGTGCCGCATCGAGATCGCGGTTCCACCACAGCGCATAATCTTCGCGGATACGCTGGCGACCCAGCTGGAATTGCAGCGGCAGGTCTGAAATTAATTTATCAAAACGTATATAGAGCTGGCGCAGCTCGAAAAAGCCGGACGAGGGACGCGGTGCGCCGGTTTCATCTTCGGGGGCCATGCCGTCGCCGACCGTCTGTACGGCTCCGCCTTCGAAATAGGCAAGAAAACCGCCGGACGGACGATATTTGCCGATCAGGCGGGTATCGAAGGTAAAATTTCCCGAGCGATCTTCGTTGCGTGTACCGAGATCGCGGTTCTCTTCACTTAAATATTGAAGCCGCGTATTGAGATGCCAGATGAAATCCGATTTCTCTGTCGTCTTTTCATCTGTCTGGGCAAAAGCGTTCGCCGCCCAGAAAATAATCAGGAAAGGAATAAGTTTTCTCATGTACCCGTTTCTTCAGGCAGAGGCAGGAAGACGGGTTCGTCGGCCTTGAGCGAATTCACGAGGCTGCGGATGGCATCTGTGTTTCGTTTGTCGGCGATAAAAATCGTATCCGGGGTTTCAATGATGACGGCATGATCCATACCGGCGACGGCGATTTTCTTGCCTGAGCCCCGGATCAGGCAATTAGTTGAATCGTGGACGGTGATGTCGCCGCGCAAATTATTGCCGTTTGAATCCTTCTTGAGGATTTCCCACAGGCTTTGCCATGAGCCGATATCCGACCATAAGGGATCGCAGGGAATGACGTTGAGCTTCGACGATTTCTCGAGAATGGCCTTGTCGAAAGGAAGCGCAGGGATGCGGTCGTAAGATTTGATATGATCGAGAATTTCCGGCGCGAGCGCTTTGTATTCATCAAGTATTGTCGATGCCCTGAAGACGAACATGCCGCTGTTCCAGAGATATTCTTTTGTTTGAACGTAAAATTTCGCCGTGTCGAAAGAGGGTTTCTCGACGAAGTGATCGACGAGGCAGGCATTTGGAATGTCAGACGGCGCTCCTTTCTTGATATAACCGTAGCCTGTCTCGGGCCGGTGCGGTTTGATGCCGAAAATGGCGATGTTGCCGGCCGCCGCCACTTCCAGAGCGGATTGCAGGGCGGTGCGCAGATTTTCCTCATCGCCGATATGCGCATCGGAAGAGAGAACCCACATGATCGCGTCTTGTGAAAATTTCTTCGCGACATAATCTGCGGCCAGGGCAATCGCCGCCGCCGTATTGCGCGCCCGCGGTTCGCCCAGAATATGTTTTCCGGCTTTGGGGTCGATCGCAGCGAGATGTTCGGCAACAAGCGGCATCTGCAACTTCAAGGTGACGGTCACGACATTGGACGGCAGCGCGCCGGAGATCGAGAGCGCGCGCAACAGCGTATTCTGCAACAGGGAATATTCGCCCGTCAGGCGCAGGAACTGCTTGGGCATTTCCGCGCGGCTCAATGGCCAGAGCCTGGTGCCGGAGCCGCCGCAGAGAATAACGGGAACGATTTCCATCAATGCACCCTGAATGTTATCTGGGCAGGCCGACCCGTCAGATCGACAGGCAGGCTTTGATCCGGTTTGATTGTAATAACGGCGTGAGGAGACGGGGTTGCTGCATATTGAATGCCGGCGATTTTCCCTGAAACATGCAATCTGGTTCCGGAAATCCTTATTGTCACCGGCAAATCCGTTTTCACACGCTGGACGTCATTTGTGCCAAGTTCCGCAACGATAAAGGGGCGTGCGCGTACAGGAACCAGTGTTGCGATATTTTGCTGAAGTGCAGCCGTCTGACCGCTGGCTTCGCGCTTATATATCACGCAGTCGCAAGGGCTGACGACAGCATGGGTTTTGCCGATCATGCCAAGCGTTTCACCTTTGCGAATGAAATTATCTTTGGCGGTTATTTCCCACAATCCTGCGGCGGGGGATTTGACCACCTGCATTTCGCTGCCGACGAAAGCGTTCTGCGATTTAAGCAGGAAAAGATTTTCGTAGATGTTCCCGGCGATAAAACCTGTCGCCGCCAGGCCGAGAAGCGCAATCGTAGTTGCGGCAAGAATTTTGCCCATAAGCGAGAGAGGTTTTTGTTTTGTATTGTCGTTCTCGCCAAGCCGCGCGAAATCGGTACGGTTGGCTGCCTGCAGGATTTCTTCACCGCTGAGATAATCGCCGGCGATGACTTTGCGGATGATGCCGACCAGAATGGAAAGCTTCTGTTTATTGAGGCTGATAAAAGACAGGCCCAACAATCCGGCGCGCGCGTCGTAATGCTGGACCCTTGTATTGAAATCGATCGTTATCGAAAAATCGTCGAAGCGCAGGGTGAGGTGAAGCGGCAGTATATCGCCGGATTTATGGAAGCCCTTTACGGCGGAAACGGCGAGTCCGCCCGCAGACAGGTTTTTTACAGAATAAAAATCCGTGCCGATCCGGGCGCTACCGGGCAGGGCAATCCTTGCGTGCTGCCGCTGAAGCTCGGATTCATGAATAATAACAGGCGTTGACTCAGAATCGTTCACTATCTTTCCCCCAAAAGATAACAAGATTGTCCGCTATTCCTAGCAGTGGCGGATGAGTCGGCCCAGCCCCGTACATCTTTTGAGCATTTTAATCCCCTGTAAAGTAATCCCAAGTATTGTTTATTATATTCCCATGAATTACTGTTAAAGACAGAAATTAGCCGAGATTGGATAAGTAAAATGGCCGAAACCCCAAAAAATCACGAGATACTGGCGCTGACGACGAATATCGTTTCGGCCCATCTGTCGAATAATACCATTCCGGCTGCTGAAATCCCGGCTTTGATCGAACGTATTTATAAGACGCTTTCCGGCGTGGGTGGCGATGTGGCCGCTGCGAATATCACCGCCGAGCGTCCGCAGCCTGCCGTGCCGATCCGCAAATCGGTGATGCCTGATTACATCGTCTGTCTGGAGGACGGCAAAAAACTTAAAATGCTCAAGCGTCATTTGAAGACAGCTTACAAGATGACACCCGAGCAATATCGCGAACGCTGGGGTTTGCCGACAGATTATCCGATGGTCGCGCCGAACTACGCGAAGACACGCTCACGCCTTGCCAAGGATAT
>JBEHYB010000090.1:0-8030 GCA_048498395.1 Pseudomonadota bacterium | reverse complement strand
GCAGCTCGGCCGGATGCCGAAACGCGATCTGAACGACGTGATCCGCGGCCGCCTGTCACTGGATAAAGTCATCCAGCCCTATGAAGATGGCGGGTTTGATATTATCGCCGGACGTTCCGGTCAGGCTTCGCTCTCCGCGCTGCCATCCCAGCGTCTCGCGATCCTGCGCGATCAGCTGATCGAAGTCTCCGACAAATACGATGTCGTGATCATCGATCTTGGTGCCGGTGTCGACCGCACCGTCCGCATGTTCTCGGCGACCGCGACACGTACGCTGCTCGTCACAACCGATGAACCAACCTCGCTGACCGATGCTTACGCCTTTATCAAACTGGGTTCTGCCGCCGGCATGTCGAAAAACGTATCGATCGTCATCAACCAGGCGCAAAGCGCGTCCGAAGGTGAGAAGACTTATAAGACATTGCTGAAAGCTTGCGAAAACTTCCTGCGCCTGTCACCGCCCTTGGCGGGCATGGTGCGCATGGATCCGCGCGTGAGAGAGACAATCCGTCACCAGACTCCGTTGCTGACGCGCTCGCCGACCACCGAAGCCGCGACCGATGTCGAGAAAATCGCCAAGGTCGCCTATCGTGAAATGCAGGAAGAAGCGAAGGAAATCGGCAAAGCCGTCGCCGCGCGCCGATAAACTGGCAATTCGCAGAATTTCTGCTATACTCGAATTATCAAGGCCCGGATTCCATCCGGGCTTTTTTGTTTAAAGCCCCCGTTCCTGTCATCCTGAGCAACGCGAAGGATCTTGATTGAAAGCAGCAGGATTCTTCGGCTTTGCCTCAGAATGACAAAAGCAGCGAGAATCTCCCAAAACCGCCGAACAAACTGATAGATCACCCTTTAAGTTACTGATAAGTGACTATCTCTCTATTTTGAAACGTCTACAAAATTTCAAAAATTAACTTAAGTTAATATCAGTGGCGTGCCATTCTAATCCACGCCAATTAAGAGGAACTACAAAATGATTACTGTTTACCCCTACGACAAACTCGGTCATGCAAATCATGGCTGGCTTGATGCGCGCCATCATTTCAGCTTTGCGCGCTACTGGAATGAATCCCGCATGGGCTTCGGGGATCTGCGGGTCATCAACGACGATATCATTGCCGCCAATAAAGGTTTCGGCGCGCACCCGCACGACAATATGGAGATCATAACTTATGTCCGCAAGGGCGCGATCTCGCATAAGGACAGCGAGGGCAACGCGGGCCGCACGGCGGCTGGCGACGTTCAGGTCATGAGCGCGGGGTCTGGAATCCAGCACGCTGAGTTCAACGCCGAGAATGAAAGCACGAGCCTGTACCAGATCTGGATCCTGCCGAACGAGCAGAATGTCAAACCCCGCTGGGACGCACGTGAATTCCCGAAAACGCCGGTGACGGACTCGCTCCCATTACTGGTGTCCGGACAGAAAGAGCATGAAGGAAAAGGCGCATTGTTCATCCATCAGGATGCCGCGATCTATGGCGGCAATCTGACGAAAGGTACGAGCCTGAAACAGACGATCAAGCACCAGGCTTATATTCTGGCTTCGGTCGGCAGCTTCAGCATCAACGGCGAAGTGCTCAATCAGGGCGACGGCGCGGAGATTACGGGTGAGAAAACATTCGAAATCACGGCTTTGACCGATGCCGAAATCCTCGTCATCGACGTGCCTGCTTAACCATCCCGGCTGTCTGGGTGCAGACCCAGCCAGCCTCTTTTTGAACCTGCAGGACATTCCGGGCGTTGGTACGGCGGAAAACAAACCGGGAAAATTTAACATGCTGTTCTCGCTGTCACTCGCTTTGCTCGTCGTCTATGTCCTGATCCTGCTCAAGGACAAGGATTACCGCTGGCTCGGCATCGCATTGGCCGGATTATATTTCGTGGTTATCGTCGTTTTCGGCGATATGCTGCGCTCCGTCTTCAATCTCGAGCACGATTCCAAAACCTTCTTCCTGGCGGTCGCCTTTGTCTATTCGATCGTCCCCGTGCTCGCCGGCGAAGTCGTCGCCCGCTTCCTGCCCGGTTACAAGACTTCTTGAGTTAAAGCCCTCTCCCATAGGGAGAGGGTTGGGAGAGGGGTTTTAATCTCCGGGATTTTATTAACCGCCATCCAATCCCCTCCCTTAATCCCTCCCTATGGGAGGGAGATGGTTTTGGCAGGGATGACAATATCGGCAACTATTTGCTAAACTAGAGATATGTCGAACCTGTCAGGACTGCCCCCAGCCTCAGTTATCCGCGCCTCGGCGGTCGCGGTCATTCAGGATGTCGCCGTCCGGCTCGTCAACCTGCCCGATACATTACAGAATAACCCGCAGCCGCTGAAACTCTCGGGCACGGTCATCGGCCAGAACCAGGACGGCAGCGTGAAGCTCGAGACCAATCGCGGGGTTGTCACGCTGATGATGAAGGATCGCGGCAACCTGCCTGTCGGGCAGACGATCGAAATCGATATTCCTGCAGGCCGTCCGCCCCAGCAGGCGCTTATCCGGCCCGATCCGGCTTCGGCCCCGACGAATACCGCACAACCTCCAACACAGAGCACGACCGCGCCGCCGCCCGCGACGGCAACGGCCCCGCCGCTCAAGCTCGACCGTTACCAGAATGTCAAACCTGATGACATCGCCGAGGCGGCAGCGAACGCCATGCCCGAGAGCGACCTGCGCCTTTCAGCTCCCCTGCAGGCCGGGCAGATTCTGCGCCTGATACCGATCCCGACAAATTCTTCGCAAGGCGCACCGGTTATTTTCTCGCCGGAGCAACTCTTCACCGCGCTGATGAACATGGTCCAACAAGCCACTGATCTGCCGATTGAAATGCGGCAGAATTTGATTCAGATTTTAAGTACGGTCGATATCTCGACTTTGATACCGCAAACTTCATCTGGCACAGGCGCGATGTCGCAGGACGAAGTTGCGGCGGCTTTTCAAAAATTGGTGCAGTCCCTTGATATGCCTGAAGGTTTTAAATTAAAAAACGCAGCGTCACAAAATGCAACGCAAGTCGCGATCAACCCGAACCGGCCGCTCGATGTGAAAATCCTCGCCTTCCAGAACGGGAATTTTCAGGCGGCGCTTTCGTCTGCACTGAACCAGACTCCGGTGAGCGGAACAGTCGCCGCACCGGTTCTGATCCCGGAAAATTTTGTCGTCGCCGCCCAGCCGCAACCGGCCGCTCCGATACAGACTCCGCCAGTCGTCGCCGTGACACCGCAGGCGCAAGCATTGCCAACGGGCGAGACCCCGGTTCAGATTCCGGTAACACCCCCGAGCGTCACGCCGCCGGTTGTTACAGCCTCGCCACCCATTCCGGCGGCGGTAGCGGCACCCGCCGCTCCTGCACAACCGCCCGCCATTCTCGGGCAGGTCACAGGGTTCACGCAACAGGGCCAGCCGGTCGTCTCGCTCGCCCTGCCCGGCTCGACGACACCGCAGAACTATTCCGTGCAGTTTGTCGCGAACAACGTGACCGAAGGCACGCCGGTCATCGTCGCGCCGCTGCCGGTCACGACGAAGCCCGTGTCGTTCGTGCCTTTCGCGATCGGCCAGCCGGTCAGCCTCGCCGACTGGGCGCAGCCCGATTTGTGGGACAGTCTCCAGAATTTGATCGGCACGGTGTCGCATGTCGCGCCAAACCTCGCCCAGACGATCGCGCAGATGATCCCGAATACGGCAGCACCCCAATCGATGGGCGCGCTGTCGCTGTTCTTCCTCTCCGTCATGCGCACGGGCGATCTCGACAGCTGGATTTCCCAGCCCGCAATCAATCTCCTGCGCAACACCGGCAAGATCGACGTGCTGCGCCAGCTGGCAGGCGAATCTTCAGTGTCCAACCGTCTCGAGGCCGCCGTGCTGCCGAATGAATGGCGCGGCGCGGTGCTGCCTTTCATGCACGACCAGCAGGTTCACAAACTGCCGCTTTTCTACAAACAGTGGAAAGACGAGAATGCGAGCGACGAACAGGCGCGTAAAGAGCGCCGCATGAGATTCCTCTTCAACCTGAAACTTTCGCGCATGGGTGACGTGCAGGTCGATGGCTTTATGCAGAAGGAAAAACTCGACATGATCCTGCGCACGAAATCGATCATCAGCCAGAATATGCAACAGGCCCTGAAGAAGACCTATACCAAGGCGATGGAGAGATCGAATCTCTCCGGCGAAATCACCTTCCAGTTCAAGCCGGAACAATGGGTGCATATCGATATGCCGATGGAAACCATCGGGGCCTGATTATTCTTCCTTGCGGCGAAAACCTTCGGCACCGACTTCATCCATGATGACGCCGTCCCTGCGGTTTTCCTCACGCTCTTCTTCCGCTTCGCGGTTTTCCTGGATGATTTCGATCTTCTTCTGCTCGGCGAACGCCTCGCGCATATCTTCCTGCGCCTTGGCGATCAGGAAGTTGAATTTATGGATCTCGCCGTCATAAAGCTGAACCTGTGTGCGCGAATGTTCCGCGTATAACCGGTAGGCCGCAAGCGTATCGTAATCGCCTTTCTCTTCGGCGATCTTGCGTTCTTCCTTGATGGACAGCAGAAGTTCACGCCTCTTGCTCTCGAACTTCTCGACTTCGCGCAAAAGCGCTGCGAGGATTTTCTGCCTTTCCTCGACCTGAAACTTGCGGAGCTTGATCAGCGGTTTCAGATTAGCCATTCAGCACCTTTATCGTCATCCCGGAAAAGCGAGCAACGCGAGCGCATATCCGGGAACCAGCAATATAATGTGCGGCGCAAGCGCCGCGCCTGAATCCTGGATTCCGCATCTGCACTCGGCTTTGCCTCGTTTGTCCGGAATGACGGGAAAACATCGGCCTACCCTCCGTGCACCGGCGTATAATCCATGCCGAGGATTTCCGCGAGACGCTCGAAACCCTCATCGATTGAAGAGTTGTCGGACTTGAGTTGTGTCAGGAATTCCTCGATATCGGGATAAAGCATGATCGCCTCGTCGACATTGGCATCGCTGCCTTTGCGGTAAGCGCCGAGGCGGATCAGCTCGGCCATGTTCTCGTAATTTGAGATGACGAGTTTCGCGCGGCGGCAGATGGCATTCTGTTCCTCGGTATAAGCGGCGGGCAGCGAACGTGAAACGGATTTCAGGATATTGATCGCCGGATAGCGGCCGCGGTCGGCAATCGCGCGCTCCATGACGATGTGACCGTCGACGATCCCGCGCACGGCATCCGAGACGGGTTCGTTATGATCGTCGCCTTCGACAAGAACCGTGAACAATCCCGTGATCGAGCCTTCGCCTTTCGGCCCCGGCCCCGCGCGCTCGAGCAGTCTTGCGAGTTCGCCGAATGTCGTCGGCGGATAGCCTTTCGATGTCGGCGGCTCGCCCGCCGATAATCCGATTTCCCTGTGCGCCATCGCGAAACGCGTGACGGAGTCGATAAGACAGAGAACCTGCTTGCCCTGCTTGCGAAAATACTCGGCGACCGAGAGTGTCAGATAAGCGGCCTGACGGCGCATCAGCGCCGGCTCGTCGCCGGTCGCGACAATGACGACCGAGCGTTTCAAGCCTTCTTCGCCGAGATCGTCCTCAAGGAATTCCTGCACCTCACGGCCCCGTTCGCCGACGAGACCAATAACGATAACTTCCGCTTCGGTATAGCGCGCCATCATCGAGAGAAGTACGGATTTACCGACACCGGAACCGGCGAAAATCCCCATACGCTGGCCCTTGCACATGGCGATGAAATTATTGACGGCGCGCACGCCGAGATCGAGCTGTTTGCCGACCCGCTGGCGCGTATGCGCGGGCGGTGCCGGGGATTTCAGCATGATCGGCTCGGCCCCCTGCGCAAGCGGCCCGAGATCGTCGATGGGTTTGGCGAGCGCATTGATCACGCGCCCGAGCCAGCGCTCTGACGGAAACACGACCGGTCTTGAATTCTGAATAAAGGCGCGGCAGCCGAGCCCTACCCCTTCGAGCGGACCGAAAGGCAGCAGCAAAGCGCGCTTTTCCCGGAAACCGACGACTTCGCAGGGTATGTCGTGGTGTTCATCGGGGCGCAGGTAAACCATGGACCCGACGACCAGATTTTCGCCAAAACCGGCGATTTCCACGAGGAGTCCGAGGATTTTGGTAACCCTTCCATAGACTTCGTGGTCCGGGACGGTGGATATCAGGGCGGCGGTTTTTTCGGCGAGTCGGTCCATGAAAACATTATAACATGATTATATAGTAAGTTCAGGGGGATAAAGGGGGGATAACGTCTATCGGGTTTAAGACTTCTTAACCCCGTACATGTATGATAAAATTGACTAAAATGTCATTTATCAGTTGTTATCACTCAGTCGTTTTACAAGGCAACGCATGAAGCCCGCCCCACGATCCTCCTCTGCCAGCGGTTTTACCCTTATTGAAGTTGCGATTGCCCTGATTATCATTGGAATTCTGATCGCGCCGCTGGTCCAGGCGTATAACGCCAGCCGCCTGAACAAGGCGATCCATACCACGACCGGAAATATTACCGTCGTCCAGACCGCGCTGGAGAAATACGCGCTGAAATATGCGAAATATCCGGTACCGTCGCGCCCGGGCCTTTCCAGCGAAGATCCGAACTATGGCAGCGAATATACAGGAGGCGGGATCGCCGCCTGTACGGTGAATACGCTTGATGTCTGCTCGGCGACCGGACTTCGTGATGTGGTCACGCCCGCCGGTAATGATCCGGTCTATATCGGAACGATCCCTTTCGCGGCGCTCGGTCTGCCCGAAGAATACAGCCGCGACGGTTATGGCGGGCGCATGACCTACGCCGTCACCGCATCATTGACGAGCGCCACGACATTCAATGACGCGAACGGCGTTATCCGCGTTGTGCGCAAGGACGGCACCGATACTGACGGTGTCAGCAAGAACGCTCACTATGTGATCGTCAGTCACGGCACCGACATGGTCGGCACGATCGGACTGAACGGCAACTATGTGAACACCTGCCCGACGACAGCGACCACAGCCGACCAGACAAACTGCAATAAGGACGCGACATTCAGTAATAATTTCGTGAATTTCGGCACCGGCACGGATACCGTCTACAAACGCTACGGTGTCTATGCGTCCGGCATCAACCATTACGATGATTTCATCGGCTTTACGACGACGACGACGACCGGATTATGGGCCCGCGCCGCGAACACCTCGAACCTCTACAGCCGGGTGAGCGGCAATGTGCGCATCGGTACTTCCGCCGACCTGCCCGAGACAAAAGTCGATGTCATGGGAAATGTGAAAGCGGCGGAAGTCCATACAAACAATCTATGCAACGGCGATGAATGCGAAGACCCGGGCAATCCCGGCGGCCTCGTGAAATTCATCTATCCGCCGGATGAGTTTAATCCCGGTATCATCGCCGACGATCCGGTCGATGCCGATGCAGACAAGGACGGCGGCGGCATTCTCTGCGGCACCGGCTCGCCGATGACGGGCCTGAGCTATTCGGACGAAGAATGCGATTACGATTACGTGCCCTTCAATCTGACCGAATGCCCGACAGGCCACTATCCGACAGGAACGACCGCAGGGGGCGTTTTACAATGCGATTAAAAACGAAGATGCAATCCGGTTTTACGCTGCTCGAACTGTCGTTCGTGATTCTGATCGTCGGCATTCTCGTCATCCCGGCATTCCAGTTTTATGATATCTATCTGCTCAATAACCGGAATGAAACGACGCGCGACAATCTGGTGAAACTCAAGGAACAGCTTTCCTATTATTACAGTTCCTCGGATTCACACACATTGCCCTGCCCGTCACAACCGGGACTTAAACCGAATGATCCGAAATACGGCAAGGTTTTCGATGATGACTGTAATCCAGCCAATATCGGCCTTGCAATCAACACATGTAACGCGAACGGGCTGTGCCTTGTGCCTGGAGCGCGTGACGCGGATGGCGACGGCGTGCTCGATCCGGTCCTGATCGGCGGCTATCCGTTCAATTCGATCCGCGAAGTCACGATGGATGAAAACCCGGCCCCGCTGCGGCTCTTCGCGGCGCGCGCGACGGAGCGGCGGATCGAGCTGC